>CALZJC010000115.1 GCA_945787525.1 Thermoanaerobaculia bacterium
ACGGTCGCTGACCCGGCGCAGGGTGGTGAGCGGGACCGCCAGCCGCGCGTCCCCATCCGAGATCGCCAGCCCGATCCGCCGTTCCCCGAAGTCGATGCCCAGGATCCGCATGTGTCTAGCGGGGGCTCGTGCAACGCGGCAGGGTCGGTGACATTCGGCCTCGCGGTAGCTCTCTGAAGAGGAGTCCAGGCTAGCTACTCTCCCCATCCTGGAGGCTGCTGTCAACGGCTGGGGCGGCGCGGCGCTGTGCTAGCATTGCGGCTCCGCGGCCGGCCGGATTCCGGCCGGCCGCCGTTGATCTGAGCCTCGCTAACCCGGGACGATCGAGTGCAAGACATCGTGATCCTGAGCGCGGCGCGGACGCCGATCGGCGCTTTCCAGGGTGCCTTTCGAGGTCTGTCGGCGCCGCAGCTCGGCGCCAGCGCGCTGGCCGGCGCGATCGAGCGCGCCGCAGTCGAGCCCGGGCGAGTCGATCAGGTCTATCTGGGCAGCGTGCTGACCGCCGGAGTGGGCCAGGCCCCGGCGCGTCAGGCGACGCTCGCGGCGGGCTGCCCGCCGACAACCGGCGCGGTGACGGTGGGCAAGGTCTGCGGCTCGGCGATGCGCGCCGTCATGACCGCCGCGAACGACCTGCGCTGCGGCGACTACGACCTGGTTGCCGCGGGCGGCATGGAGTCGATGAGCCAGGCACCCTATCTCGTCTCCGGCGCTCGTGACGGCCTGCGGCTGGGACATGGCCAGCTGACCGACTCGATGATCCACGACGGCCTCTGGGATCCTTACGGCGACGTGCACATGGGCAGTTGCGCCGAGACCTGTGTCGACAAGTACGGCTTCAGCCGGGAGGAGCAGGACGCCTACTCGTTGGAAAGCTATCGCCGGGCTCTGGCGGCGGCCGAGAGCGGGGTGGTCGCCGACGAGATCGTGCCGGTGGAGGTGCCGCAGCGCAAGGGAGAGCCGGTCGTCGTCGACCGCGACGAGGAGCCGCTGCGGGTCGATCTCGACAGGATGGCGAGCCTGCGGCCGGCGTTCAAGAAGGACGGCACGGTCACCGCCGGCAACGCCAGCAAGATCAACGATGGTGCCGCAGCCCTGGTGCTGACCACCGCCGGGCGCGCCGCCGAGATGGGGGCCAGACCGATAGCGCGGCTGGTGGCCCAGGCCAGCGCGGCGCAGCAGCCCGAGTGGTTCACCACGGCGCCGATCCTGGCCGCCCGCAACGTGCTCGCGCGAGCTGGGCTGGAGCCTTCCGAGATCGATCTGTGGGAGGTCAACGAGGCCTTCGCCGCCGTGGCCATGGCGTTTCTGCGCGAGATGAACCTGCCGCACGACAAAGTCAACGTGCGCGGCGGCGCCGTCGCCCTCGGTCATCCGATTGGCTGCTCGGGCGCCCGAATCCTGGTCACGCTGTTGCATGCCATGCGGCAGCGCGGTGCTGGCTTCGGCTGCGCTGCGATCTGCCTTGGCGGCGGCGAGGCGACGGCCGTCGTCGTGGAGAGCCTCCCCGCGTCGTGAGGACCGTCGCCCCAGAGAGGTCGCGGCGGCGGGCTCGGGCAACCGCCTGTCTCGGGCTGGCGGTCGTTCTGGCCGGTGGTGGCAGGCTGGCGGCCGAGACGTTCGTCGTCACCGGCGGGGCGAGGCCCTGCCTCAGCGTGCGCGACCTGCCGGAGGCCACCAGCGGTGTGCTGGCCTGTCTCCTGCCGGGCGAGCGGGTGGAGATGTTGAACCCGGGACCGGAGTGGGTCAAGGTGGCGCTCGCCGACGGTACCGAGGGCTGGGCGGTGCGCCGGTTCCTGACCGAGGCGCCCGAGCCGGCTGAGCCACCGCCGCCGGAGCCGGACGAGACCGCTTCGCCCGCCGCGGCCGATCGACCGGTCAGCGAGCTGACCCGCATCAACTTCGACATCCCGTTCCCCGAGGAGCGCGGCGGAGGCCGCGCGGTGGGTTCGGCCGAGACGGTCGAGACGGTGGGCGAGAACGTGGTGATCGCCTCGGGTGGCGTCGAGTTCAGGTACCGGGATTCGCTCTTGCAGGCGCAGCGCCTGGAAGTCGACCGCAGCAGCCGTGACGTCGTGGCCGAGGGTGAGGTGATCTTCGACCAGGGTCCGCGCCGGCTCACGGGGACGCGACTCGAGTTCAATCTCGATTCGCGTACCGGCCGTCTGGAGAACGCCCGCGTCTTCGCCGACCCGGACATCTACTTCCGCGGTTCCGAGGTCTTCATGCTGGGAGACGACGTCTACAAGGTCAAGAACGGCGTGGTCACCTCGTGTTTGAAGGACAACCCGGGCTGGAGTTTCCGCACGTCGAACGCCCGCGTGAAGCTGGAGGGCTTCGCGCGCATGCGCAACACGACGATGCGCGTCAAGAAGCTGCCGGTGTTCTACCTGCCCTACATGGTGATGCCGGCCAAGTCGGAGCGCGCCGCGGGGTTTCTGTTCCCCAACTTCGGGACCTCGCAGTCGCGCGGCTCGTACCTCGGTCTGGCCTGGTTTCAGCCGTTCGGGCCGAGCTACGACGCCACCATGTTCCTCGATCTCTACAGCGAGGACTTCACCGGTCTGGGAACCGAGGTGCGCTATCTGCCGAGCGAAACGACCACCGGCCGCCTCGAGGCCTACGCCGTCGACGACCCGCTCGAGTCCAAGACCCGCTGGAAGCTGGCCTGGGATCACACCAGCAGCGATCTGCCGCTGGGCTTGCGTGGTGTGATCCGGATCCGCGACTACTCGGACTTCGACTTCTTCCGCGATTTCGAGCGCGACTTCAACAACGCGTCGATCCGTCGCATCGAGTCCTCGGGCTTCCTGAGCGGCAACTGGGGCGCCCACTCGCTGAACATCCTGGCGAGCGAGAACGAGACCTTCTTCAGTGGCGGTGGCAACGTCGTCGCCAGGCAGCTGCCGGAGATCGAGTACCGGCTGCGCTCGAAGCAGCTCGGCTCGTTGCCGCTCTATCTCGATCTACTGAGCTCCTTCAACAGTATCTCGATCGAGCGCCCCGGGCTGCTCAGCGAGAGCTACTCGCGCCTCGACCTCCTGCCCCAGCTGACGATCCCTCTCTCCACCCTGCCCTGGCTATCGGTCTCGGTCACCGGTGGCGAGCGCATCACCTGGTACGAGGACAGCCTCAGCGAGGACAGGACCGCCTTCGGCGGCGGCAGCCGGACACGCACCTTTCCCACCGCCAATGCGCGGATCGTCGGGCCCAGCCTCTCGCGGGTGTTCGAGAAGGGGATTGGCAAGTTCGCCAAGTTCAAGCACATCTTCGAGCCCCAGTGGGCCTACGTCTACGTCGGCGAGTACGAGGAGCAGAGCCGTATACCCCGCTTCGACGAAGTGGACGTGCTCAGGTCGACCAACGTCTGGGGCTATTCGCTGATCAACCGCGTGCTGGCCAAACCGAAGGATCCGGAGAAGCACGGCGATGCGCGCGAGATCCTCTCCCTGGCGATCAGCCAGGGATTCAGCCTGGACGATCAGCAACCTCTGCAGCGTTCGAGGGACGGTACGGTGACCAGCCAGGAGGGGCCGATAGGCGCCGAGTTGCGCTTCAACCCCAGCCGGACCATGAGCCTCGAGGCCCGGGCCAGCTACAGCACCCTGTTCAGCAACCTGGCGTCCACCTCTCTGTCCACCACGTTTGGCGTCGGCCGGCACGGCTTCGGGCTGTCCTGGTACACGCGCTACGACGTCGAGACCGGTGACGAGACCAGCGACCAGATGCGGCTGTCGGCCAACTTCGAGATCCTGCCGCAGCGGCTCACCTTCGGCTCACAGGTGAGCTATGACGTGTTTCTGGACCTCATCCAGTGGACCCGCCACGCGCTGATTTGGAACGGACAGTGTTGGGGTCTGCGGCTCGAGTACTCGGAGCTCAACCGGCTCAACCGCGCCAACGACTACGACATCCGAATCGCCCTTTCGCTCAAGAACATCGGCACCTTTCTCGACCTCACCGGTGGCACCCGGGGCGGTCAGTTCTGATCCAGACAGAGGTTTCACAATGCGGGTCCTGATCACCGGAATCACCGGCTTTGCCGGCTCCCACCTGGCCGACTACCTCCTCGCGGAGCATCCCGAGGTGGAGATCCACGGCATCTGCCGTTGGCGCAGCCGGCGCGAGAACATCCTTCACCTGGGCGATCGCGTCAATCTCATGGAAGGGGAGCTGCGCGACGAGGCCTCTTTGCGCCGGGTGATCGCCGAAGCACGTCCCGACGCCATATTCCATCTCGCCGCGCAGAGCTATGTGCCCACCAGCTGGCGCGCGCCGACCGAGACGCTGATCACCAACATCGCCGGCCAGGCCAACCTGTTCGAAGCGGTGCGAGCGGCCGGGCTCGACCCGGTGATCCAGATCGCCGGCTCGAGCGAGGAGTACGGGTTGGTGCTGCCCGACGAGGTGCCGATCCGCGAGAGCAACCCGCTGCGGCCGCTGTCCCCCTATGCGGTCTCCAAAGTGGCGCAGGACATGCTCGCCTACCAGTACTTCCGCAGCTATGGCATGAAGACCGTGCGCACGCGCGGTTTCAACCACACCGGGCCGCGGCGCGGCGAAGTCTTCGTCTCGAGCAACTTCGCCAAGCAGATCGCGTCGATCGAGGCCGGCCTGCAGGAGCCGGTCATCCGGGTCGGCAATCTCGACGCGAAGCGCGACTTCACCGACGTGCGTGACATGGTGCGGGCCTACTGGCTGGCGGTCACCAAGGCGACGCCGGGCGAGGTCTACAATCTGGGCAGCGGCCGGGACATCACGATCCGCGCGCTGCTCGACCTGCTGATCGGCATGAGCGACGTGCAGGTGGAGGTCGAGATCGACCCCGATCGGCTGCGTCCCTCGGACGTCGAGGTGCTGCTCGCCGACAGCTCCAAGTTCCGTGGCGAGACCGGATGGGAGCCGGTCATCCCGCTGGAGACGACGCTCAGCGATCTGCTCGACTTCTGGCGCCAGCGGATAGCCGGGTCGCAGTCGGCGCCGGCCTAGCCAGGCTGCCGTTCTCACCGATCCTCTACTGCCATGCCGAATCTGCCCGCATCT
Organism: Thermoanaerobaculia bacterium; assembly: GCA_945787525.1. GTDB lineage: Bacteria > Acidobacteriota > Thermoanaerobaculia > Multivoradales > JAHEKO01 > CALZJC01. The sequence continues at coordinate 5,041 of CALZJC010000115.1, forward strand.
GCTGCGTTTCGCTCGGTCGGCCATCCTCGGAGTACTTCGAGTACGCCTGCGGTGACCTCGGTCGTCGGGCCTTGCATCTGCAGACAGCTGCGGCATTTCGCTACGAGGCCGGTGAGAAGGGCAGACTAGGGCGTCGAGCTGGGGTGAGGATCGGGCATGCGGTAACTGGTCACCGGTGCGTCGGGTTTTGTCGGCTCGCGGCTAGTTGGCCGGCTGGCGGGGGCCGGCGACGAGGTGACCGGCACCTTCCTCGGCACGGCGCCGCGGCTGGCCGGCGCACGGCTACGCGAGATCGATCTGCGCGATCTCGGCGCGCTGAGCGCCGCGGTCGAGGAGGCCGATCCGCAGGTGATCATCCATCTCGCCGGGTTGAGCCACGTCGGCGAATCCTGGCAGGCCATCGCCGACTACTTCCAGGTGAACGTGCTCGGCACCGAGAACCTGATCCGGGCGGCCGCCAGCCGCCGGGTGGTCATGGCCTCCAGCGCCGAGGTCTACGGCCTGGTGCCCGCGGACGAGCAGCCGCTCTCCGAGGAGCGGCGGTTGGCGCCGCAGAGCCCCTACGCCTTGACCAAGGCGGCGGCCGAGCGTCTGGTGCTGCCCAGCGGCGGCATCGTCGTGCGCTCGTTCAACATCCTCGGTCCCGGCCAGGCCGCCAATTTCGCGTTGCCCGCGTTCGCCGGCCAGCTTGCCGCGATCCATGGCGGCAAGCAGGACGCGGTGCTCAAGGTGGGCAACCTGGCAGCGCGGCGGGACTTCGTGCATCTCGACGATGCCGTCGACGGGTACCTGGCGGCGGCGACGCGGGGAGCGGACGGCGAGGTCTACAACCTGGGGAGCGGCGAGGCTCACTCGATCGGCGGCATGCTGAAACGGCTGGTGAGCGTGTCGCAGGTGGAGGCCCGTATCGAGATCGACCCGCAGCGCTTCCGGCCGGTCGATCTGCCGCTTCTCCAGGCCGATGCCGGCCGCCTGCGGAAGCTGGGCTGGGCTCCGGAGCGCGGCCTCGACGAGGCCCTCAGAGAGCTCTGGGCCCGCACCCTGGAAGCCGGCGGTTAGCCGGCCCTGGGCGCTCGCTGGGCGGCCAACCAGGCGGCTCGGCGCTGGCGAATCTCGTCCAGCAGCTCGTCGACCGGCGCGAAACCGGCCGCCGGGAAGTTGATCGCGTTGTCCCAGAACTCGCCCAACCCGGTGGCGCCCCAGGTTTCGTAGACGAAGACCTTGACCATCAGCTGCAGTTTGTCGCACGCCTGGACCAGGAGAGCTTCGCGGGTCTCGCCGTTCTCGTACTCGGCGAACAATGCCGGCGCGCGGTCGCCGAGCGGCGCCATGAGCTCGGCCAGCGCGGCGCTCTCCGCCGTCGCCTTGGCGCCGGGGGGCAGGTAGCGGCCGGCGGTCCGCGGCAGATCTCCGATCCTTATCTCGGCCAGGTCGTGGACCAGGGCCAGCTCCAGGGCGCGACCGAGATCGATGTCGGGCACGCCGGGCGCCACCGCCCAGATCAGCAGACACAGATGGAATCCGTGCTCGGCGATGCTCTCCGGGTCGCTCACGCCGCGCAGCGCGTAGCCGGTGCGAGGCAGTCGATCCAGCGCCTGGAGCTCGAGCAGGGCGTCGAGCAGTGAGCTGTTCTGTTGCAAGGTAGGGCAGCCTACCGCAACCCGCGGTGCCGATGAGGGATCGGACAGTCGGGTCGATGGGGCGGTAGACTCGCGCCAGCCAGAAGCGGCCGGCATGACCGACGAGCACCCTCCAGACATCGACCTCGGCGCGGCGCATCTGCGGCCGGCGCGGCGAGAGGAGGCCCGGCCGCACGGGGAGCCGCGCCACGGGTCGGCCGACCGGGTGGCCTGGGAAGCTCCCCCGAGACGGGGCACCGCCGCCGCTTTCGCCGCCACATGGTGGCGCTTCGTCAGCGCGCCCATCGCCGCCTACGCGGCGGTGCCGACGAGCGGCGGGGTGCGGCGGCCAGGGGCTTTCGCGCTGCTTTGCGGGGCGATCTTCGGCGTCGTCTCCGAGCTCATCGACGGCTCTACCGTGGCCCTGATCAGGTACGGCGGAGCCGGCCCGGGGCTGCCGGAGCTGCTCCAGCTCGATATCGCCGGGCGCTCGCTCGATTGGCTGCCGATCTCCGTTCTGTCGGCGGCCGGCTGTTTCGCCGCGCTGTTCGTCGGTGCGCCGCTCTACGTGCTGCTCTACAGTCTGCTGGTGATTGCGTGGGTGACGATCCTCCACGTCCTGCTCAAGATCACCGGCGGTCTGAGCGCCTCGGAGGCCGGATACCAGGGCACGCTGCGAGCCGTCTGCTACTCGCAGGTCGCCCTGGCAGGGGCGATCGTGCCGCTGATCGGTGATCCCATCGCCGTGCTGTGGTCGTGCTGCCTGCAGGTCCCGGGCCTGGCCCGCATGCACGGCTGCAGCCGGGGCCGGGCGGCGCTGGCGGTCGGCCTGCCGGCGGCGGGGTTGATCCTGGCGCTGCTGCTGGTGGTGATGCTGGCCGAGCCCGAAGCCGCGGCTGGCTAGTCGGGCTAGCGTCGCGTCTGCTCGTCGAGGCGATCGAGGCGCCCTGGCAGCTCGCTTGGCGCCGGCGCCGGCTCCGTCGCGGTCGGTTCGCCGGCGTCTGCCGGGGCCTCACCCACCGCCGGCTCGCCACCGGCCGCCGGCGCCAGCGCGCTGGCGCCGGGCGCCGCGACCACGGCGTTCTTCCTGAGCCTCAGGAAGGTGTCGATGCTGCCGCGTCCGCCGGTCTCCTCGTTGAAGAAGCTCTCCAGCCGCTGGCGGTACTCGCTCACCTGTTCGATCGAGGCCGCGCTGGGCGGTTGGCCCTCCTGTCCGAGCAGGGCGAAGGCGACCTGGATCTCCTTCTGCGCCTGGCGAAAGCTGGGCACGCGCGGTCCCTCGGCCGCGATGATCTGGTCGATCGTCACGTCGACACGTTGACCCTGGAAGGTGACGCCAGTGTCCGGCCCCGCCGCTGGGTCGAGGCCGCTGCCGGTGACGTAGAAGAACGGCGGCACCTGGCTCGCGCGTCGCAGTCCCATCAGGTACTGGTCCAGGGGACTGAAGCCCTCCCAGGTGGCGGTGGTGGTGAAGCTGCCGTCACCGTTGGCCATCTGACGACCCAGGAGATCGTCACTCCGACGACCCTGCTCGTCGACGAAGGTCGTGAACGACAGCCAGCGGTGCCCGACTTCGTGCGCCAGGATGGTGATGCCGGTGCTTTCGGGGCCGATGTTCCGGTCCGGCAGCAACGGGTATTGCGCCAACGAGCCCATCTGCACGAAGCTCTCGAGCCGGCCGTCGCTGCCGTAGAGGTCGGCGAGGTTAAAGTCGTCTCTGCCGATGCCGCGGATGTCGTTGCTGACCGGCGAGTGGTAGGCGATGGCGCCGTCGAGATCGACCGTGAAGTCGGCAAACAGCACGATGTGGTCGTACTCGTCGCGCACGGCGGACAACACCGCCGCCGCCGCCGCCATGTCGTCGATCTCGGAGACGCTGCGGAACTGCTCGGCGATGGCGTCGGACGTGCGGCCAACGGGCAGCTCTTCCGACAGGTCCAGCAAGGCGAGGGCGCCGGGACCGCCGGGCGAGATGCCGACGATGCCGTCGGTGGCCGCCATGTCCTCGTAGCCCATGGTGATGAGGCCGCCGGGATACATGGTCACCTGGAAGGTATTGCTGTTGCTGGTGCCGAACTCCGGCACCCGCAGCCAGGTGATGCGGACCCGGCCCGGCTCCTTCAGCAGGTAGACGCCGGCGTCGCCGGTCGTGACGCTGGGATCGAGGTCGAGGAAATCGACGGCGATGCGGGGCGGCCCTTCGAGAAAGCGGCCGAGGCTGCGGGGCAGCGAGCTGCTCTCGGGGCTGCCGAAGGTCAGGTTGCCGTCCGAGTTGAGGAACACCCGTTCGTATCGCACGCCGTAGAAGCGGAAGGTGAACGGCAGGTTGATCCTCCGGTTGTCGTCGTCGCCGATGGAGATCCTGTTGCCGCGCTCCGGGCTGACGCCACCAAAAAACGGCTTGGCGCGCTGCCCCGACCTGCTCTTCTTGAACTTCACGCCGACGGTCTCGAGGTCGAACAGGTTGGGCGGCGGGAAGATCGTGCCGTCGTCTTCGATCACGGCGACGTGCATGCTCTTGGTGACCCTCACCGCTGCCGCGCCGGTCGGCTCGCCGACGACGAGCCGGTCGCGGCGCTCGAGCGCGCGCCGCCGCTCGTTGAACTTGTGACGGGCGTAGGCCATGGCCGCGGTGGATATCCGGGTGCCGCAAAAGCCCTCGATCCCCGGCTGGCGCACGGTCTTGGCGGCGCCGGCCAGGGGCAGGGAAAGAGTAAGTGCCAACAGGCTCAGTGCGATTCTCTTCATGACGGAAACCCTTGCGGAGATTGATGATCGGGGGTGCTGCAGAGGTCGCTGAGAGTACCACGCCGAGGGCCGGAGTCGATGGCGCAACAAGCACCCCTCTCGGACGTACTAACCAAGAGAGGGAACGGTTCCCTCGTCAGTATGAAGTACGAAGCGCGCCGGTTTCCGGTTGACTCCGGGATGGCTCGCGGCTGCCAGCAGGCTGCTAGAGTCTCTTGCCCGCTGCAACGTGGCAATGGAGGACAGTTCTATGCGACACCGTCTCGACAAACGAGCCCTGCTGGCGCTGCTCAGCGCCCTGCTCCTTACTGTCTCTCTGGCCTGCGACCGCTCGGGGGCCTCCGCCGATGGCGGCGAGGACGGCGAGGCCCAGACGGCGCAGGAAGAGACCGACGGCGACAAGAAGGACGGCGACGAGAACGGCGACGAGGAGGACGAGGAAGAGGCCGTTCCGGTCGAAGTGGTCGCCCTGGGCCGCGGGCCGATCGAGACGGTGCTGCGCTTCTCGACCAACCTCGAGGCCGAGAACGACGTCCAGGTGATGTCGCGCGCCTCGCGCCAGCTGCAGGTGCGACAGCTGCTCGTCGAGGAGGGCGCCGAAGTCGACCGCGGCCAGCTCCTGCTGCGTCTCGAGAACGTCGAGCTGCGCACCGCCTTGGCGCGCATCGAGGGCCAGCTGGCCAAGGCGCGGCGCGAGTACGAGCGCCAGACCAGCCTCTTCGGTCAGCAGCTGATCAGCGAGCAGACCTACAACGATGCGACCTACGAGCTGGAGCAGCTCGAGCTCGCCCTCCAGGACGCCCAGCGCGAGCTCGGCTACACCGAGGTGCGGGCACCGATCGCGGGCACCGTGACCGAGCGCCACGTCAGCGTCGGTAACCAGGTGACCGCCAACCAGCTGCTCTTCCGGATCGTCGATTTCGATTCGATCGTGGCCCGGGTCTATGTGCCCGAGAAGGATCTCTGGCGGGTGCGCGACGGTCTCGAGGCCCGCCTGTACACCGAGGCGAACCGCAGCATCGAGCGTCGCGGAGCCGTCGAGCGGGTGGCGCCCCAGGTCGACCCCAGAAGCGGCACCGTCAAGGCGACCATCGGCATCCCCCGCGGCGCCGGCCTGCTGCCCGGCATGTACGTTTCGGTGGAGCTGATCACCGCCGTCAACGCCGAGGCGATCCTGGTGCCCAAGAAGGCGCTGATCTACGACGCCGAGCAGATCTTCATCTTCCGGCTCGATGGGGAGGACCGGGTCGAGCGGCTGCTGATCGAGGCGCGGCTCGAGGATCGCGACAACATCGAGCCGGCCGGCGATCTGGCGGCGGGCGATCGCATCGTCGTCGCCGGCCAGGCGGGCTTGAAGGATGGCTCGCTGGTGCGGCTGATCGATGCCGCGGCAGGCGATCCGGACGGCGGTCCGGACGGCGATCTGGTCGGGGCGACCGAGGGCTGAGCGTGGCCGCCAACGATCTTTCCAGCTTCACCACCCGGCGTCCGGTGGCGATCACCATGGTCTTCGTGGCCGCGGTGGTCTTCGGCTACTTCTCCTACGGCCGTCTGCCGGTGACGCTGATGCCGGAGATCTCCTATCCGACGATCACCGTGCGCACCGAGTACCCGGGCGCCGCCCCCGAGGAGGTGGAGAACGACGTCAGCCGCCCGGTTGAGGAGGCGCTGGGCGTGGTCGGCGGACTGCGGCGGGTGTCGAGCATCAGCCGCGCCGGCGTCAGCGACGTCGTGCTCGAGTTCAGCTGGGACACTTCGATGTCCGAGGCGATCCAGGACTCGCTCGAGAAGCTCGATCTGATCCTGCTCCCCGAGCAGGCCGAGCGGCCGCTGATCCTGCGCTTCGACCCCTCCCTGGATCCGGTGATGGAGCTCAGCCTGTCGGGCGCTGGCGACCGTTTCTCGGGGCCCGAGGGCCTGCGGCGGCTGCGCCGGATCGCCGATCTGCAGGTCAAGCGCGCCCTGGAACCGATCAAGGGGGTCGCTGCGATACGGGTGCGTGGCGGTCTCGAGGAGGAGATCCACGTCCTGCTCGACGAGGAGGAGCTGCGCCGCACCGGTCTGTCGATCCAGGCGGTCATCCAGCGGCTGGCGCAGGAGAACATAAACCTGGCCGGCGGCACCCTGACCGAGGGGCGCACCGAGTACATGGTGCGCACTCTCAACGAGTACGAGAGCCTGCAGCAGATCTCCGACACCGTGGTGGCGCGCTTCGAGGGCCGCGAGGTGCGGGTGAGCTCGATCGGTCGCGTCGTGCGCGCCCACAAGGAGCGCGAGATCCTGACCCGGACCGACTCCAAGGAGAGCGTCCAGATCGACATCTTCAAGGAGGCCGACGCCAACATCGTGGCGCTGGCCAAGCGGGTCAAGACCTCGCTGGGCGAGTTCGACTTCGAAGCGGCTCGCCGTCGGGCTGCCGGTGAGGAGCCGAAGGAGAAGCCGCAGGCGCGCGGACGGCGGGGCGGCGGCGGGCGTGGACCGGGCGGGGGCGGTCCAAAGGGTCTGATCGCCGAGACTTTTCGCAACGAAGGCGCCGAGCTGGCGCTGGTGGCGGATCGCTCGCTGTTCATCGAGAGCAGCATCGACGAGGTGCGCAACACGGCGATCCTCGGCGGGCTGCTCGCCATCCTGGTGCTGTTTCTCTTCCTGAAGGACCTGCGCACGACCACCATCGTCGCGGTCAGCATCCCGATCTCTCTGCTGGTGACGTTTGCGCCGCTCAACGTGCTCGGCATCAGCCTCAACATCATGTCGCTGGGCGGGCTGGCGCTGGGTATCGGCATGCTGGTCGACTCCTCGATCGTCGTCCTGGAGTCGATCTTCCGCTGCCGCGAGGAGGGGGACGAGCTGCAGGGCGCCGCCGTGCGCGGCACTTCGGAGGTGCGCGGTGCGGTGGTGGCCTCGACCCTGACTACGATCGCCGTCTTCTTCCCAATGGTCTTCGTCGAGGGGGTCGCGGGCCAGGCGTTCGGCGACCTGGGTCTGGCGGTGGTCACCTCGCTACTGGCGTCGCTGGGCGTAGCGTTGTTCCTGATTCCGATGCTGGCCAGCCGCAAGGGCATGCAGTGGACCGAGACCGAGCCGCGGCAGGTCCATTGGCGCGAGTTCGCCAGCTGGCAAGCGATGCGGCGCGACTGGCGAAGCTTCCGGCGGCCGGGTCCGGATCGCGGCGCGCTGCGTCGGGCCCTGCGCCTCGTGGCGTATCCGTTCGTTCTCCTGTATCTGGGGCTGCGCCTTGTCATCGGCGCCGCACTGGAGACCGTCGGCAAGCTGCTCATGGGCCTGTTCGTCGGCGGGCTGTGGCTGGGCCGCAAGCAGCTGCTGCCGGTGCTGGCCAAGCTCTTCGGTGGGCTGGCCTACTTCCCGGTGCGCTGGATGCAGCGTGGCCTCGACGCTCTGCACAACGGCTATCCGCGCAGCCTGACCTGGGCGCTGGCCAACCCCTTGACCATGCTGGTGGTGGTGGTGGCCTGCTTCGGTGTCACCGGTTGGACCATCTCACGGCTCGACACCGAGCTGCTGCCCGAGGTCCACCAGGGCGAGTTCACGGTCGAGGTGGCGCTGCCGGTCGGCACGCCGCTCGAAGAGACCGTCGACGTCGTGTCGCCGGTCGAGCAGGCGATCCTGGCCGAGAAGGGCAGCATCGAAGCGCTGCTGCTCACCGTCGGTTACGACGCGGCCTACTCCAACCGCTCGGACGAGGGCGAGCACACGGCCCGATTCAAGGTGCTGCTGGACCGCGCCGATCCGCGCACCGAGGAGGAGGTCGTGCGACGGCTGCGGGCGCGGTTCGCCGCCATCCCCGACCTCGACGCCCGGGTGACCCGGCCGGTGCTGTTCAGCTTCCGCACGCCGATCGAGGTCGAAGTGCACGGCGACGATCTGCTGGCGCTGCGGCGGCAGGCCGAGGTCGTACGGCAGGCCATGTCGGCGATGCCGCAGCTGGCCGATGTCGAGACCACCCAGCGCCGCGGCTCGCCCGAGGTGCAGGTGGTCTACGACCGCGATCTGCTGGCGCGCTACGGCCTGAATCCGGGCGACGTGGCAAGCCGGGTGCGCGACAAGGTGCAGGGCTTCGAAGCGACGCGGTACAACCTCAAGGACCGGCGCATCCCGATCGTCGTGCGACTGCAGATGGCCGACCGCGAGACGGTGGAGGACGTGCGCTCGCTGATCGTCAACCCGGGCGGCGAGCGGCCGATCCCGCTGGCGGCGGTGGCCACCGTGGAGCTGGCCGAAGGCCCCAGCGAGGTGCGGCGGGTCGACGGCCGGCGGGTGGCCCTGGTCACCGCCTCGATCGCCAGCGGCTCACTGGGCAGCGCAGTCGTGGCTATCAAGGACGAGCTCAACGCTCTCGACTGGCCGTCGCGGACCACCTTCTTCATGGCCGGCCAGAACCAGGAGTGGGAGCGCAGCAAGGGCAGCCTGTGGCTGGCCCTGGCGCTGTCGATCTTCCTGGTCTACGTGATCATGGCGGCCCAGTTCGAGTCGATGTGGCACCCGTTCGTCATCCTGTTCACCATCCCCCTGGCCTTCTTCGGCACCGTGATGACCCTCTATCTGCTGGGCATCAGCCTGTCGATCGTCGTCGTCCTGGGCATGATCATGCTGGCCGGCATCGTCGTCAACAACGCTATCGTGCTGGTGGACTACATCAACATCCTGCGCCGCCGCGGCATGGCGATGCTGGAGGCCGTGGTGACCGCCGGCACCGTGCGGCTGCGGCCGATCCTGATGACCACCGCCACGACCTCGCTCGGCCTGCTGCCGATGGCACTGGGCCTGGGCGACGGCGCCGAGCTGCGCACGCCGATGGCGATCGCCGTGATCAGCGGCCTGATCGTCTCGACGTTGCTGACCCTGTTCATCATCCCCGTCATCTACTCGCTGATCGACCGGCTCAAGGCCCGGATGACTGGCCGCGAGCTGGTCGTCGAGGCGCCGCCCCGGGTGGCCCTGGGCGAGCTCGCCGGCGAAGGAGAGAGCTGAGATGCCGACCAAGCCCCCGGAAAGCGAATCCCGCCTGCCGCGCTTCTCGCTCGACCGCCGGATCACGGTGCTGATGATCCTGCTGACGCTGGTGGTGCTGGGCACCGTGGCGACCGTGAGCATCCCGCTCGAGCTGTTCCCGTCGGGCTTCACCGGCCCGTTCCTGTCGGTCCAGGTGCCGTGGCGCGACGCGCCGTCGCAGGAGATGCTCGAGAAGGTCATCCTGCCGCTCGAGGAGGAGCTGTCGACCCTGGCCGGGATCGACAAGCTGAACTCCTACGCCCGCACCGGCTTCGGCATGTGCTCGCTGCAGTTCAAGCAGGGCACCGACATGGACGTCGCCTATCGCGAGGCACGAGATCGCGTCGAGCGGGCGCGGCTGCTGATGCCCGAAGACGTGGAGCAGGTCTTCATCTACAAGCACGACACCTCGGGCATCCCGATCTACTTCGTCGGTCTGGCCATCGAGCCGTCGGTGATCGACGTCTACAACCTGATCCAGGACGAGGTCGTGCTGCCGCTGTCGCGGATCGACGGCGTCGCCTCGGTCGAGACCCACGGCCTGGAAGAGAAGGAGGTGCTCATCGAGCTCGACCGCGAGCGCACCGCCGCCGCCGGGCTCAACATCTACGAGCTGGCGCAGCAGCTGTCGGGTGACAACTTCACCATGTCGAGCGGCAACGTGCGCCACGGCGGCAAGAAGCTGCTGCTGCGCTCGGTGGCCCGCTATGACCATGTCGAGGCGCTGCGGCAGCGGCTGGTGGGGGAGTCGACCCGGCTCCAGGATATCGCCACCGTCACCTACGACCTGCCCGACAAGGAGTACCGGGTGCGAGCGATGAGCCGACCGGCGGTCGCCGTCTCGGTCCTGAAGGAGGGCGACGCCAACGCCCTGGAGGTGGCACAGCGGGTCGACTCGGTGGTCGAGGAGATGCGGCGCAACCCGCGGCTACAGGTGATGGAGGTCGCCACCCTGTTCGATCAGGGTGAGGTGATCATGGAGTCGCTGTCGACCCTGCTGACCAGCGGGCGGATCGGCGGCATCGTCGCCCTGCTGGTGCTCTTCTTCTTCCTGCGCCGCTTCCGCATGACCCTGATCGTCGCCCTGTCGATCCCGGTGTCGATCGTCATCGCCCTGACGGTGATGTACTTCGTCGGCGAGTCGCTCAACATCCTGACCCTGCTGGCGCTGATGATCTCGGTCGGCCTGCTGGTCGACAACTCGGTGGTGGTGGGCGAGAACATCTTTCGCCTCCACCGCGAGGGTCTATCGCGCCGCGACGCCTGCACCCAGGGCGCCGGCGAGATCGCCCTGGCGATCGTGATGGCGACCTTGACGACGATCATCGTCTTCCTGCCGGTCTCACTGGTCGAGGGTATGGGCCAGTTCTTCCTGCTGCGGCTGTCGATCCCGATCTCGGTGGCGCTCTTGGGCTCGCTGCTGGTGGCGCTGATCTTCATCCCGCTGTCGGTCTATCTGACGCTGCCCGAGAACGGCGGCGAGAACGCCAAGCCACATCCGGTGTTCAACTGGCTCAAGCGGGCCTACGACGCCAGCTTCGGCCTGCTCAATCACGGCTATTCGGCGATGCTGGCGATCTTCCTGCGCCGCCGTCTGGATCTCGTCCTGGTGCTGCTGGCGGTCTTTGCCCTCACCGCCGGCTTCGTGATGAAGAAAGTGGAGTTCGTCGAAGCGCAGGACGAGGAGCGCGGTGGCTTCGAGATCAGCGTCACGCTGCCCCACAACACGACTCTGGAGGAGGCCGAGGAGTACTTTCTGACCGGCGAGGCGATCATCGAGGGAATGGCCGAGGAGCTCGACCTCGAGGGCTGGTTCCTCTCCCATCGGGCCACCTTCGGCGAGTTCCAGGGCTGGTTCAAGAGCCCGCGCACCAACGACATCTCGCCGCGCGAGGCGACCAAGAGGGTGCAGGAGGCGCTGCCCGAAAAGGCCGGGGTCAAGCTGTTCACCGGTGAGGACGAGGAGGGTGACGACCGGCAGAACAAGAACGTCTTCACCGTCGTCGTTCAGGGCGAGGACGCCGAGCAGCTTGAGGAGATCGCCGGGCAGCTCGAGGAGCTGTTCGGCCGGGTGCCGGGCGTGCTCGGCACCAAGAAGGTCGCCGACGACTCCCCCAGCGAGATGGCCCTGGTGCTCGACCGCGAGCGCATCCAGGCGCAGAGCATCAACCCGATGGTGGTCTCGGCGGTGGTCGGCTACGCGCTGCGCGGCCAGCGCCTGCCGCGCTTTCACTACGGCGGCAAAGAGATCCCGGTGACCGTGCGCTTCCGCGAGCAGGATCGGGACTCCCTCGACGAGCTGTACAACTTTCACGTGCCCACCGAAGACGGCGCCATGGTGCCGCTGTCATCGCTCTCCGAGCCGCGCTACCTGTCGTCACAGCACCGCATCTACCGCAAGAACAAGCTGACCTCGCGCGAGATCCCGATCGAGCTCGAGGAGGGCAAGGAGGACGAGACCCGCGAGACGCTGATGGCGCTTGTTGCGGTGATCGATCTGCCCGAGGGCATCACCTTTGGCAGCGATGACGGCAACCAGGGGCTGAGCGAGGATCTCGAGGCCATGCTGTTCGCCGGCATCGTCTCGATCATCTTCATCTACCTGCTGATGGGCTTTCTCTTCGAAAGCTTCATCCTGCCGCTGTCGATCATCCTGACCATCCCGCTGGCCAGCCTGGGGGTCTACTGGGGCCACTTTCTGGCCGGTCTCAACATCGACTTCCTGGGCGTTGTCGGTCTGATCCTGCTGGTCGGTGTGGTGGTCAACAACGGCATCGTGCTGATCGACTACGTGACCCGCCTGCGCCACCGTGGCTACGAGCGCACCGAGGCGCTGCTGCTGGCCGCCGACCGGCGTTTCCGGCCCATCATGATGACCGCGCTGACCACTATCGGCGGTCTCGTGCCGCTGACCCTGCAAGGCTCGTCGTCGATCGGCCTGAGCTACCGCAGCTTTGGCCTGACGCTGATCGGTGGCCTGACCACGGCGACGCTGCTGACCCTGCTGGTGGTGCCGATCTTCTACACCTTCTTCGACGACCTGCGCAGCGTCGTCGGCGCGAATGTCAGGCGGTCGCTGAAGCGCCGCGGGGCGAGAGAAGGAGAGTCGCCGGCAGCGGCGCCGGCGAGCTAGCCTGCCCTTCTCACCGATCGTCGCAGCGAAACGTCGT
>CALZJC010000116.1:0-558 GCA_945787525.1 Thermoanaerobaculia bacterium
GTGGGTCGACTACGACACGGTCGCGGCGAAGCCGCTGGATCCGGCCGTCCTGCGCCAGGCGCTGGAGGATGCGGTGCGGCGACAGCTGATGAGCGACGTGCCCTACGGCGTGCTGCTGTCGGGCGGTCTCGACTCGTCGCTGACCAGCGCCCTGGCCCGCCGCCACAGCGAGCGCCGGGTCGAGGACGACGAGCGCACCGAAGCCTGGTGGCCGCGGCTGCACTCGTTCGCCATCGGCCTCGAGGGCTCGCCCGACCTCGAGGCGGCGCGCGTCGCCGCCGAGCACATCGGCACGGTGCACCACGGTTTCCACTTCACCATCCAGGAGGGCCTCGACGCGCTCTCCGACGTCATCTACCACCTCGAGACCTTCGACGTCACCACGGTGCGCGCCGCGACACCGATGTACCTCATGGCCCGGCGGATCAAGGCGATGGGCATCAAGATGGTCTTCACCGGCGAAGGGGCGGACGAGATCTTCGGCGGCTATCTCTACTTCCACAAGGCGCCCGACGCCCGCGAGCTGCACGCCGAGACGGTGCGCAAGCTCGACCAGCT
>CALZJC010000116.1:596-10054 GCA_945787525.1 Thermoanaerobaculia bacterium
GCGCGGGTGCCGTTTCTCGACCGCGAGTTTCTCGACGTGGCGATGGGGTTCGATCCGCAGGAGAAGATGATCGGGGCCGGGCGCATCGAGAAGCACGCCCTGCGCGCCGCATTCGACGGCTATCTGCCCGACGAGATCCTCTGGCGGCAGAAGGAGCAGTTCTCGGACGGCGTCGGCTACTCCTGGATCGACTCGCTCAAAGAGCACGCCGAGGAGGAGGTGAGCGACGCCAAGATGAGCCGCGCGCGCTTCCGTTTCATCCTCAACCCGCCGGCCACCAAGGAGGCCTACCTCTACCGCTCGATCTTCGAGTCCCACTTCCCCAGCGAAGCCGCAGCGCGCTGCGTGCCCGAAGGGCCGAGCATCGCCTGCAGCACGCCGACGGCGATCGCCTGGGACGAGGCCTGGGCGGACAACGCCGACCCCTCGGGACGGGCGGTCCGCGACGTGCACAAAGAAGCGCTCTAGCGCGAGGAGCCGTCGAGGCGACCGCGAATCGCCGTCTTCAGGCCGTCGACGCCTTCACCCGTCAGGGCGGACACCCAGACGGGGTCGGGGCCGCCGTCGCCCCGCTCACTTCGCGGTTGCCCGTTGACCAGATCGGTCTTGTTGAAGACCGTCAGGATGCGCTCGGCCTCGACGCCGATATCACCCAGCACCTCGCGCCCCACATCCATCTGCTCCTCCCAGCCCGCGTGGCTGCGGTCGACGACGTGCAGCACCACGCCGGCGTGGGCGATCTCTTCCAGGGTGCTCTTGAACGAGGCCACCAGATGGTGGGGCAGCTTGCGGATGAAGCCGACGGTATCGCTGAAGACCGCCACCGAGCCGTCGTGATCCAGCGAGCCGCGGCGGAGCTTGGAGTCGAGAGTGGCGAACAGGCGGTCCTCGACCTTGGCGCCGGCGCGCGTCAGGCGGTTGAAGAGGGTCGACTTGCCGGCGTTGGTGTAGCCGGCCAGGGCCACCAGGGCGGCCCCCTCCCGACCCCGGCGCTGCACCTCGCGGGTGCGCTCGATCTTGGCCAGGTCGCGCTTCAGGTGACCGATCCGCTTGCGCATCATGCGACGGTCGACCTCGAGCTGGGTCTCCCCCTCACCGCCGCGGCCGCCGATGCCGCCCATCTGGCGCGACAGATGGGTCCACTGCCGAGTCAGCCGCGGCAGCATGTAGGAGAGCTGGGCCAGCTCCACCTGGGTACGGGCCTCGCGAGTCCGGGCCCGCTGGAAGAAGATCTCGAGGATCAGGGCGCTGCGGTCGTAGACCTCGACCTCGAGGATCTTCTCCAGATTCTTGACCTGGCTGGGGGAGAGATCGTCGTCGAAGACGATCAGGTCGGCGCCGAGCTCACCGGCGGCCGCTCGGATCTCGGCCGCCTTGCCGCTGCCGATGAAGGTGCGGGCGTCGGGGCGTGGACGGCGCTGGACGGCGCGACCGACAACCTCGACCCCCGCCGAGCGGGTCAGCTCGGCCAGCTCGTCGAGGTGCTCCTCGGCCACAAAGCTCGGCGTACGGCCGAGCCTGACGCCGACGAGCAGAGCATGACGCCGGTCGGGCGGAGGTGAGGTTTCCTGCGGGATCGAGGACAACTAGAAGTGGTACGCCAGGCCGCCGTGGAAGGTGAGGAAGTAGCGCGCCGGTCCGAAGTCGGCAACGTGACCGGCGGCCTCGACCACGAAACCGAGACGCCGGGTGACCTCGAACTCGCCGGTGACCCCCAGGACGAGGCCGAGCGTGGTGTCGTCGAACGGCTGCCCGCCCTGGAAGCCCTCGAGCCTGTAAGCCCCCAGCCCGAGATAGATACCGGACTCGTAGTAGCGCTCCGAAAAGGTGTACTCGCCGCCCACGGTGACGTAGCTGAAGGTCGGCTGGGAGATCGACGAGATGAAATCGCCGGCGGCGTAGTCGATCTCGCCGAAGCGAACGCCGACCTTGGTGCGGCGGGCGACGCCCAGCGACAGGCCGAGCTGATAGCCCGAGTTGCCGAGGCCGCTCTGGTCCTCGTCGAACGAGCCGCCCAGGCCGAAGAGCAGACTGGCTTCGAGAGGCTGGTCCTCCTGGGCAACGGCGCCGGCCGGAACGAGGACGGCACCGAGGGTCAGCAGAAAGCTGGCGAGAAGCAGCGTTCGTTGCACAGGTCGCATCCTCCGGTGAGCCGCCGCAGAGCGGCAAAAGCAAGTATAGCGGTAGCGGATTCGTCTCTACCTCAAAAGGCATCTACGCATGGACCCGCGAATCATCACAAGCCGGCCGGTCGCCGCGCTCCTGGATTTCGTCTTCCCGCCCATCTGCCTCGCCTGTGAGCGCGAGGAACGCCCCGGCCCGCTGAGGCTCGGCCTCTGCCTGCCCTGCCGCGGGCGGCTCAAGCTCCTGCGCGGGCCACGGTGCGCCGGCTGCGGCCGGCCGCTCCGGGCCGCCGGGCTGCCGGCGGGCTACCTCTGCGGCGACTGCCGGCGCCGGCCACCCGCCTACGACCGGCTGCGAGCGGTCTGGAGCTACGAGCCGCCCCTCGAACAGGTCATCCACGCGCTCAAGTTCGGCCGGCTGGACTTCCTCGGCGGCCACCTGGCGGAGGAGATCTGGCACCGGCTGGGCGGTGATCTGCGCCACGTCGAGGCGATCGTGCCGGTGCCGCTCCACTGGCGGCGACAGATGGTCCGCGGGTACAACCAAGCGGAGAGGATCGCCAGACCGCTGGCCAGGCGCCTCTGCCGGCCGCTGGTCCCGGCCCTGCGGCGCATCCGGCCGACAGCACCGCAAGCGCGGCTCGAGCGATCGCGCCGGCAGGCGAATCTACGCCGCGCGTTCCGCGCCCGGCGTGCGGCGCGGATTCGCGACCGGCCGGTGCTACTGGTCGATGACGTGGCGACGACCGGAGCGACGCTCGGGCACGCCGCGGCGGCGCTGCGGCGCTGCGGAGCGGCATCGGTGCTGGCGCTGACCGTCGCCCGCACGCCTTCCCGGTAGAGCATCTCGCCGGGCCACGGGCGGCGCCCCGGAAAACGAGCATCCGGCCGACTCGCCGGCTGCGAGCGGCGCGATTGCGCCGATGGGGTAGAATAGGCGACGCTCGGTGACTGTACATGCTCACCGGACGAGCACAGGAGGACTCGCGCAAGGGCTTTCCCGCATTCTGTTTGACACCCTCGCTGCATCTATCTAGACTGCGAAGGCGTACTAGGTCGTAGACGACATGGCAAGCTCCAGGCGCATCGCCGCGCTGCTTCTGCTGCCGTTGCTGGCGACGGCGGGCATCGCCCATGCGGACGGGCTGGTCGAACCGGGTGCCCTCGCCGGCCGGGTGCGCGGCGGCGCTTCACCGCTGGCCTCCGCGGCGGTCTACGCCTACCAGTTGGGCGACCTGAAGCTGTGGAAGGGCGTTACCGACGAGAAGGGCCGATTCCTGTTCGAGCAGTTGCCGGCCGGCCTGTACAAGATCATCGCCGCCAAGACCGGCTTCCTGCCCGCGGTCGTCCAGCTCACCCGCAACTCGGCGGCCAAGCGCCAATGGGTCGAGGTCCAGCTCGTCGAAGAGCGGCCCGGAGTGGTCGCGGAGGCCAGCTTCTGGTCGGTCCGCCAGCAGATCCCGCCGGACATCCTGCGCGAGCTCGGCCTGGCGGGCGAGACCGCGGTGGCCGTAGCCGCACCGGCTCAGGCCCTCCAGGTCGAGGCGCGGGTCCAGGCCCTGACGGGTGTGGACGAGCGGCTGCCCGATGGCGGGGGCCAGGTCACCGGCGGCCGGCTCGACCTGAGCGGGGAGATCCGCGACGTCAGGCTGGATCTCGAAGGCAACTTCAGCCAGCTCCAGCCGGTCAACTTCGGCGGCAGCCTGAGCGGCAGCACCCAGCAGGTGACGTTCAACGTCGAGGGCCGGGGCAACGCGAGCGTCCAGGTCAGCTCGACCAACAACCGCCTGGACATGAGTGGCAGCGAGCCGGACGTGATCGGTCTGGAGAGCCACCGGGTCAGCTGGTCACAGCCGCTCGGCGAGGGCCGGTCGACGCTGGAGGCTCAGTACATCGCCGAGAGCAACTTCTACGGCTTCGGAGTCTGGGCGCCGCTCGGCATCCCGACGGCATCGCGCTCGTGGCGGCTCGAGGGCTCCTACGCCACTCCGCTGACCGACCGGGTCAGCCTCGAGACCGGCTTCCGCTACCGCGAGCACGAGGGCCGATACGCCAATGAGCAGGGCTTCATCCTGCCCAGCGAGCAGATCGACCTCTTCGGGCGCGGCGGGCTGCAGATCAGCCCCGGCGTACTGCTGGAGTACGGCCTCTACTCGACGCTGCGCGACGGCTCGGTCTGGTTGACGCCGCGTGGCGGCGTGGTGCTGCAGCTGGGCGAGGCCTGGCAGGCCGGCAGCTCGGTCAGCAGCCGATTCCGCACCACCGGCGAGGACGGCCTGGAACTGCTCGACTTCGCGCCGGCCTACTTTGGCGACTCCGGTGACTGCGAGCAGGGCGAGGATCTCTGCTACCGGGTCTTCGTGGCCCGCGACGGCGACAACAGCAAGCTGAGCGTCGGCGCCACACACCGCCAGTTCGCCGACACCCTGCGCCTCTACTTCGACAAGAACTTCTACAACTTCTTCGAGAGCATCTATCTGGTCGACGGCGATGCGCTGCCCGAGCTGACGTTCGAGATGGAACGGCGTCTGGCTCCCAGCATTCTGGCGCGGCTCGAATCGAATCTGGCGGCCGGTGGTGGCGGCGTGCTGCTCAACACCCGGCAGGTGCCCTACGAGAACGACGTGCGCTATATGGTGACGTCGCTCGATACCCAGTTCGAGCGCACCTCCACGGGCCTGTTTCTCTCCTTCCACCACCTGGCGCAGAACCTCAACCCGGTCGAAGCGGTCAGGCCCAGCGAGGATGTCGGCCAGAGCCTGGAACGGCTGCAGGTGATGGTCACGCAAGACCTCGCCTTCCTCAAGACGCTCGCCTCCGACCTGGCACTCCAGCTCAACATGGAGTTCAGCCGAGGCTCGCTGCCTTCGGGTCGCCAGTACGACGATCCCGACCAGCTCCGTCGCCGGGTGACCGGCGGCGTGGCCGTCAAGTTCTGAACGGGACTCCAGCCCTCGACGGGCTCGAGCCCGTTCAGGTGTCAGCCCCGCCCGAAACGGGCGTTGGGGAGGAGGACGGACAGCGGCAACGCGGCCGGCCGGCAGAGGCCCGGAGGGCAGTCGACGGCGGCTTCCACAGCATCTCCGCAGCATCTGCACAGCCATTCGACAGCCATCCAGGCTCTTTTCCACAGTTTTTCCGCGCCATTCCCTTGAATTCATTCTTTTGTATATCATTCAACTCAGCGGATAGACGTGCTCTGCACCCCCTGGTTTCATGCGTTTTCTCGCAGTTCAAAGAACCGATTCCATGGCACGTATCCTGCTTTCCAGGAGCGGCGGTTACCACGGATTCCTGAATGACCGACTCCCGACTCTCCGCCGCGGCCCGTCTGCTGCCGGCCGTGCTTCTCGCCGCGGTCGTGATGGTGGCGGGCGGCGCCAGCGTGCTGCGAACGATGGCGGGGTTCCAACCGCTGGGCTTCGAGGTCGAGGCGCAACCGGGGTCGTGGCTGGTGACCTTGGCGCCTCCCGGCTCGCCGCTGATTCCGGGCGACCGCATCCTGCAGATCGACGGCGAGGGCTACGGCCGCATCGCCGAGTTCGAGGAGTCGCTGCGCCGGCGGGCGACCAGCGAGTTGCTGGTGCTGCGGGACGGCGCGGTGACGGAGGTGAGCCACACCCTGCCGCCGCTGGCCATCGACTGGGCTTACCTGGTCCTCGCCCTGATCGGCGCGACGTACCTGGCCATCGGTCTCTATACGCTGCTCCGGGACCGGCGCGCGCCGGCGCGCATCTTCTACCTCTGGTGCCTGGTCTCGGCCCTGATGTACGTGCTCTCGGCGCGCGGCCCGTTCGACCTCACCGGCAGGGGCCTGTACCTGCTCGAAGAGGTGGCGCGCATCCTGCTGGCGCCGCTGACGCTGCATCTGTTCGTCGTCTTCCCGGCGGTCTCGAAGCGGCTGCGGCCGGCGGTTCCGTTCTTCTATCTGCCGGCCGGTTTTCTGCTCCTGATGCTGGCCGACCTGGTGCTGATCGACGGACGCTGGCTGTTCGGCGGCCAGATCGCCGGCGCCATCGCCATGCTCGACCGGCTCGAGGTCTTCCATCTCGCCGTGTTCGGCCTCGCGGCGGCGGCGCTGCTGATCTGGCGCCTACGCCGCAGCGATCGGCGAGCAGACAAACATCGCCAGGCAACCTGGATCGCGGTCGGTATGGTCGGCGGCTATCTGCCGTTCGCGCTGCTGTACGCGGTGCCCTACGTGCTCAGCACCGAGCTGCCGGGACCGCTCGCGGCACTGGCGGTCATTCCGCTGGGCCTCGTGCCGCTGACCTTCGCCTACGCCATCCTGCGCTACAAGCTGTGGGACATCGGCATCCTGGTGCGCAACGCCGCATCGCTCAGCTTGACGGTGTTGGTGGGCGTCATCGGCTTCTCGCTCGCCAACCTGACGATCAACCGCATGCTGCCGGACGAGACGGTCCTGGCGCGCAACCTGCTGTCGTTCATCTCGGGCCTGATGATCGCCGGGATGATGCTGCCGGTCCGGCGCGGGGTGAGCAACTCGCTGGAGCGGCTGCAGTACGGCAGCCGCTTCTCCAAGCGGCGGGCCCTGGCCCAGGCCGGACGCGAGCTGCTGGAGCTGCGCGACCTGGATCGCCTCTGCAACACACTCGTCGACAGCCTGGAGGCCGGCCTCGACATCCGGCCCGCCAACCTGCTGCTGCTCCACGGCGGTGACCTGGTGCCGCTGATGGACCGTTCGGCGCCAGGCTCGTCGATCCCGGCAGACAAGGTGCCCGAGGATATCTGGCAGGCCGATGTAGCCAGTTTGAGCGGCGTCGAGCTGCCCGGTGACGAGAACAGCGCGCTGCAGGAGCTCTTCGCGGCGGGCTACCGTTACGCCTTTCCGATGCGTCTGCGCAGCAAGCGCATCGGTCTGCTGCTCGCCGGCTACACGGACGGCGAGGTACCGCTGTCGAGCGACGACGAGGACCTGGTGCGCAACCTGCTCAACCAGGCCACCTTGGCGATAGAGAACGCCGAGCTGCTGGACGAGGTGCACCGGCGGCTCGACGAGGTGGTGCGACTGCAGCGCTTCAGCCAGCGGATCTTCGACGCTTCGCCGGCCGGCATCGCGGTGATCGACGGGGACGGCGTGCTGCTCTCCGCCAACCGGGCATTCATCGAGGTCGCCGGCACCGAGGCCACAGCCGGCCGGCCGCTGTCGGAGGTGCTGCCGATCACCCCCCTGCCGGCCCCCGACGAAGGTATCCGCGAGGTCGCCTTCAGGGACATGGACGGCGGCCAGCGCCATCTGCAGATCAGCGTCGCGCCGCTCCAGGCGGGCGGCGACGACCAGCGGCGCGTCCTGCTGGTGCTGGACATCAGCGAGCGCGTCGCCATGGAGACGGAGCTGCAGGAGAAGGACCGCCTGGCCTCGCTCGGCATGCTGGCCGCAGGCGTCGCCCACGAGGTCAACACGCCGATCACCGGCATCTCGAGCTACGCCCAGATGCTGCTCGCCGACACCGCCAAGAGCGACCCGCGCCACGCCCTGCTCAAGAAGGTCGAGAAACAGACGTTTCGCGCCGCGCGGATCGTCAACAACCTGCTCGAGCTGGCTCGCGACCGACCCCGAGAGAGATCCAGGCTAGCGATGGCGCCGCTCATCGACGAGTGCCTCGATCTGCTCACCGAGCGGATCCTGGAGCAGGGGATTACGCTGCACTGGCAACCGCCGGCCGATCCCGACGAGATCGCCGTCGAGGGCAACGACGGGGAGATGCAGCAGGTGCTCACGAACCTGGTGCTCAACGCCATCGAGGCGCTGGCCGGCCAGCCCGAAGGCGACCTGACGGTGTCGCTCGGTGCCAGCCAGAAGTGGGTATGGCTGTCGGTGGAGGACAACGGGCCCGGCGTCGATCCGGCCGAGATGGAGAGGTTGTTCGAGCCGTTCTTCTCCACCAAGCAGGAGATCGGTGGCACGGGTCTCGGCCTGGCGATCAGCTACAAGATCGTGCGTCGCCATGACGGCGACATCCGGGTGATCAGCCAACCCGGCGAAGGCAGCCGGTTCGTCGTCGAGCTGCCGCGCGTGCACCGCCGGGGGCGGACCTCGTGAGCATCCTGATCATCGACGACGAGGAGGTCCTGCAGGACGTTCTCACCTCGCTGCTGCGCGAGGAGGGTTTCGAGACGCGCAGCGCCCGCACCGGCGCGGACGGTCTGGCGCTGCTGGAGCAGGAGGAGATCGACCTGGTGCTGCTCGACCTGATGCTGCCCGACACCTCCGGGCTCGAGGTGCTCAAGCGGATCCGCGCCGAAGACCCCGACCAGCAGACCATCGTCATCACCGCCTACTCCTCCATCGAGAGCGCCATCGATGCCATGCGCGAAGGCGCCTTCCACTACATCCCCAAACCGTTCAAGAACGAAGAGGTGCTGCTGACCGTGCGCAAGGCGCTCGAGCAGCGTCAACTGGCGGCCGAGAACCGGACGCTGCGCGAGCAGCTGCGTCAGGTCTACGCCTTCGACAACATCATCGGCAAGTCGAAACCCATGCGGAAGGTCTTCGAGCTGATCAAGCTGGCGGCGCCGGCCAAGAGCAACATCCTGGTGCTGGGCGAGAGCGGCACCGGCAAGGAGCTGGTGGCCAAGGCGATCCATCACCACTCGCGGCGCGTCGGCGGGCCGTTCGTGACCGTCAACTCGGGCTCGATGCCGCCGGACCTGCTGGAGAGCAATCTGTTCGGCCACGTCAAGGGGTCCTTCACCGGCGCCGTGGCCAACAAGAAGGGCCTGTTCGAGACCGCCACCGGCGGCTCGATCTTCTTCGACGAGATCGGCAACATCCCTCTCGACACCCAGGGCAAGCTGCTGCGCGTGATCCAGGAGAAAGAGTTCATGCCGCTGGGCGGCGTCGAAACCCGCAAGGCCGATGTGCGCATCATCGCCGCCACCAACGCCGACCTGACCGAGAGCGTGCAGGCGGGCGCCTTCCGTGAGGACCTCTTCTACCGCCTCAACGTGATCACCGTCGAGCTGCCGCCGTTGCGCAAGCGCAACGAGGACATCCCGTTGCTGGTGCAGCACTTCCTGCGCAAGTACGCGCACGAGAACGAGAAGCGCATCGAGCGCGTCTCGGCCGCGGCGATGGAGCTGCTGCTCGACTATTCGTGGCCGGGCAACGTGCGCGAGCTCGAGAACGTCATCGAGCGCGCGGTGGTGTTGTCGACCGACGAGGAGCTCGGCGTCGATCTGCTGGCGCCCGGCGTCCGCCAGCCGAGCAGCATCTTCCCGGCCACCGCCTCGGTGCCGCTCAACGGCGTCTCCTTCAACGACGCCGTCGGCAGCTACAAGCGACAGCTGATCATCAAGGCGCTCGAGGCCACC
>CALZJC010000117.1 GCA_945787525.1 Thermoanaerobaculia bacterium
GCGAAGATCTCGCGCAGCCGCACACGCGTCGGCTCCATCTCCACTCGCGCCCGGCCGAATGCACCATCGGTGACGATCAGCTCGCGGGCATCAACCGCCTCGGCTTCGACCCCGGCCCGGCGCAGCGCGGCCGCCACGATGGGCGCCGACAGCAGCTCGCCGCAGGCCAGGATGCGGTCGCGGCTGCGCGGGCTCACCTCGCCCACCAGCCGCAGCCCCTGCAGCAGCTCGCCGAGCTTGGCCATCGTCGAGCGCACCAGCCCCTCGAGCTCGGCGTGCTCCGCCGGCTCCGTCACCGCCCGCAGGACCTCGACATGCCGCTCGGTGAGCGGCCCCAGCAGTTCCCCGATCTCCGCCTGGTCGTGGGCTGCCGCCGCCGCGGCGCCGTCGAGGTCGTTGGTCAGCCCTCCGAGGGCCGACACCACCACGGCCACCGGTCCTTCCGTCCGCGCCGCCCGCACGATCTCGGCCACCCGGTCGATGCGCTCGCCCGTGGCCAGGGAAGAACCGCCGAATTTGAGGATCTTCATCGCCAGAGCTCTCCGCGGCAGCCGTCTGCCGATAGACCCGAGATCCTATGCTGTTCGCGGGCCCGCGCCAGCCAGGAGCTGGCTGAGGACCGCAACAGCCCGCCGGGGAGGAGCAACCCCTTGCGGGCGGGCGGCCGCGGCGAAGCGTCCAGGCGATCGAGGCACCAGCGGTGCGCTCGGGTACCCGGCCCCCGGCGCCCGCCGTCAGCTCAGCATTGGAGCTCCGCCCGGCGCTCGACAAAACTCTCGGGCCCGGCGGCTCGGACGACCCTGGCCACGTGCACCGGCTGAGTCGTTGCCTGAGTGCAGACACAGGTCGGCCCGGGCACCGTCTCCTCCACCTCGAACTCGGCCTGGCCGTTCCCCCGCCGTGTCGCGGCGGTGATTTCGACGGCAAAGCAGCCGTTGTTGCGGGTGCCGCTGGCCGCGACCACCACCATCTCGCGGTCGAAGTCGATCGGCGGCAGAGCCGGCACCGTACCGTGGCCGGCATGGAGAGTGCGCCACAAGTCGGCCCAATCAACGGACGCCCGCACCGTCGTGCGCACCGGCGTGGTAAGGCCGGACGTGGAGGCCTTGACGACCGTGTTCAGCTCCAGCGGAGTGTCCCCCAAACCGGTCGGAGAGTCGCTGTCACAGGCGACCGAGACCACCGCGACGAGAAGCAATGCAGCGTAACCGCGCATCTACAGTTCCTCCAGAAGCTCCCTTCGAAGCGGCGCCATGCCGGGGAGCTCATAGGGGGATAAAGCAAGCGTAATGCCAAGGCCGGCAGGTCCAGCAGGTGCCGCTGGAAGGTCTGGCCGGCGGGCGCCACCCTGCGCGAGCTCGACACTCGGCCGGCCCCCACCGAAAGTGCTAGAGGAGAGCTTCACGCCGGGGACTCAGCCGCCGCCCGGAACCCTCTTCTCGAACGCCGGCGGCTCGGCCGCAGGCGGCGGCTCGGTCTCGATCAGGCGCAGCACCTCGGCGATCGCCGCCTCGAGCTGCGGGTCGGTGCCCCGGGCCAGCTGCCCCTGATCGTCGATCACCGGGATGTCCGGCTCGACCCCCTGGCCCTCGGCGAACCAGACCCCGTCGGGTCCGAAGAGCCGCGCCGGCGGGGCGGTGAAGATGCCGCCGTCGACCAGCCGGTGGGCGAACGCCGGGCCGATCAGACCGCCCCAGGTGCGCTCGCCGATCAACGGACCGGCCTTCATTTCGCGGAAGAAGAACGGGAAGGCGTCGCCGCCCGAGCCGGCCCAGCCGTTGATCAGCATCACCTTGGGTCCGAAGTGGGCGCCGGTGGGCCAGGGGATCGTCGCCCCGTGGCGCAGATAGAGGTACATCACCAGCTGGCGGTTGATCAGCTCGACAAAGCGGTCCGGCAGCTGGCCGCCGCCGTTCCAGCGCTCGTCGACAATCAGCCCGTCCCTGCCCGCCTGGCTGGTGTACTGGCGGACCAGCTCGGTCTGGCCCGACCGGCCGGTGTTGGGAACGTAGACATAGCCCGCCCGGCCGCCGGTCGCCTCGTCGACATGGCGCCGGTTGGCCTCGACCCAGGACAGCCGGCGCAGCTGCCGGTCGCCGTCCAGCGTCTCCACCAGGACCTGCCGAGCGCCCTCGGCCGACGGCTTGTCGTTCACCGTCAGCTGCACGGTCTGCCCGGCCAGCCCGGCCAGGGCCGCCCAGGGCTCGGCGGCGGCATCGAGCGGCTTGCCGTTGATCGCCAGCACGTAGTCGCCCTCGGCGACGTCGACCCCCGGCTCGGCCAGCGGCGAGCGCGCCTCGGCGTCCCAGGAGGCTCCCCGAACGATGCGGGCGACGCGGTAGGCGCCGTTCTCGAGCTGCCAGTCGACGCCCAGCAGACCCACGGCGCGCTGCAGCGGCTCCTCGACGTCGCCGCCGAAGACATAGGTGTGCGAGGCGTTGATCTCGCCGATCAGCTCGCCGATGACGAACGTCACGTCCCAGCGCGTCACCGCGTCCTCGAGCAGGCCTCGGTACTTGTCGCCCACCGCCTCCCAGTCCAGGCCGTGCATGCCCGGGTCGTAGAAGTTGTCGCGGTAGGTGCGCCAGACATCCTCGAACATCTGGCGCCACTCCGCCCGGGGGTCGACCGTTGCCTGCAGGTCCTCGGTCGGCAGGGGGTCCTCGATCTCGGCGTCGGGGCCGAGATCGACGATCGCCCAGGCACCGTCGCGCTCGACCAGCAGCTTCTGGCCGTCGGCCGAGACCTCGTAGCTGTCGGCGTTGCCCAGGATCGTCTTCTCCTCGCGCTCCTCCAGATCCCAGTAGAGGATCGGGCTGTCCTCATCGGAGGAGCCGCTGCGGGGCCGCCGGTGATAGAGCAGCTTGCCGGAGACCGCTCGCGTGCCGGCGTAGTTGCCCGCCTCCGGCGGCAGGACCACGGCGCGGTTCTCGAAGCCTTCGAGGTCGATCTCGACCGGCTCCGGGACCTCCTTGCCGCCTGCCTTGTCGTCCTCCGCCTCCCCGTCCTCGCCGTCGTCCTCGCCCTCGACCTCCTCCTCGTCGTTGCGCGGCGCCAGCGGCGAGGGCACGTCGCCGCGCAGCGCGGCCGCCACCACCCGGGCGGTGTTGGGATAGATCCAGGTGGCGTCGAGATCGGAGTAGACCGGCTCGAGGCTGCGGTTCGACAGGTAGTAGAGGTACTTGCCGTCGGGGTCCCAGGCCGGCCGGCTGTCGCTGTAGAACCCCGAGGTCAGCTGGTGGCGCTCGCCGCTCTCGGTGTCGAACGCGAAGATCGCCGTGGTGCCGGTCTCGAGCTGACGGTGCCACGCCAGCCAGCGGCTGTCGGCGGACCAGGCGACCTCGAAGCCGAGCAGGGCGGGATGCATCCAGTAGAGCCCCCTGTCGACTTCGGTGACCTCGCCCGATTCGACCTCGAGGATGCGGATCGTCTGCGTGTTGTCGATGAAGGCGATGCTGCCCGAGTCCGGTGACCAGAACGGCCGGTATCGGAACCCCGGGCCCAACCCGGTCAGCCTCTCCTCGTCGTCGTCACCCCGGGCATCGCGTACCGTCAGCTCGTACTCCCCGTCGCGGTCGCTCCAGTAGGCGATACGGGCGCCGTCGGGAGACCAGGCGGGGAACAGCTCCGCCGAGCTCGACCGCCGGGTCAGCTGCCGGACGACGCCGTGCTCGGCCGGCAGGGTGAACAGCTCGCCCCGCGCTTCGACCACGGCCCGCTTGCCGGACGGTGAGATGTGGGCGCTGCCGATCTGCTCACCGACGCGGGTCAACCGCGGCCGTAGCGTCGCCCGGTCGGTCGCCACCTCGACCGCGACCTCGCGATGCTCCTCGGTGGCCAGATCGAGCAGGTGAAGACGACCGCCGGCCTGGAAGACGATCTCCGACGGGCCGATCGCCGGCCAGGTGATGTCGGCCTCGGTGAAGCGCGTCACCTGGCGCGGGGCGTGGTTCACCTGATCGAAGACCCAGATGTTGTTGCGCTCGGCCGGCCCGCGATCCGACAGGAAATAGAGCTTGTCGCCGTGCCACATCGGCTGCATGTCGTTGGCGGCACTCGCCGTCAGGCTGGTCGCCTCGAGGCTCTCGAGATCCAGCAGCCAGATCTCGGGCGCCTGACCGCCGCGATAGCGCTTCCAGGTGCCGAACTCCCGCGCCTTCGTCGTATAGGCGATGCGCTTGCCGTCGGCGGAGATGGCGCCGAACTCGCCGTACGGCACCGGCAGCTTCTCGGGCCAGCCGCCGCTGGCCGCGACGCTGAAGAACTGACGAACGAAGACGCCGTGCTCCCGATTCGAGGCGAACAGCACCTCCTCACCGCCAGGCATCCAGTCGAGCAGCCGATCACTGCCCGGATGCCAGGTGACGCGTTCCGGGATGCCGCCGCCGACGGGCATCTGGTAGACGTCGACGTTGCCGTCGTAGCTGGCCGAGAAGGCGATCCGCTCACCGTCGGGAGAAAAGCGTGGGAACGCCTCCTCACCCGCCGGCGAGCTGAGGCGGCTGGCGACACCCCCCTCTTTGCCGACCAGCCAGATATCGCCCGCATAGACAAAGGCGATCTGCGTCGCCGAGACGTCGGGGTAGCGGAACATCCGCGCATCGAGCGCCCCCGCGGCCGGCGCGGCAGCGGCGGCGGCCAGCGCCAGAATCAGAGCGGCGAGCGGCAGCACGGAAGCGCGTCTTCGGGATCGGACATCAAGCATGGCTCTCCTCCAGGCGGACCTTCGCCGCCGCGCGATCAGAGGCAGTCAGGGCGCAGAATCCTACCCCAGAGCTCCCCTGTTCAATCCAGGGCCACGCCGTGCTCGCGGAGCCAGGCGCGGCGCTCGCGCCAGTCGGGCAGCAGGCCCTCGACCAGCGCCCAGAATCGCGGCCCGTGGTTGGCCTCCCGCAGGTGGCAGAGCTCGTGCAATACGACGTACTCGAGGACCGGCTCCGGTGCCGTCACCAGCCGCCAGTTGAGCGAGATGACGCCCCGTCCCGAGCAGCTGCCCCACAGGGTCCTCTGATTGCCGATGCGCAGACCACGGGGTCGCGCCCCGACCCGCGACCCCCACCGATCGATCAGCCGCGCGGCGTCGGAGCGCACGCGCTCGCGGAGCCAGCGGAGAACCGCCTTGCGGGCCGCCGCTTCCCGGGCGTCGCGGTCGAGCCGCCGAGGCACTCGGACCCGGAACGTGGCGCCGGCGCTCACCTCCGGCCAGCGGACTGCCGCCGGCTCGACGACGAGCTCCAGGTGACGCCCCCTGTAGAGCACCTGTCCGCCGGTCTCGAACCGCTCCGGCAGCACCTGTACCTGGCGCTCGTGCCAGGCGGCCACCTTGGCCCGAATCCAGTCTCGCTTCGTAGCCACGAACGCGTCGATCGCCGCCCGCGGCGTCCGCGGCGGCGCCACCACCTCGACCCCGCCGGCCCGCACCACGATCCGCACCCGCTTCGCCCGCCGGCTGCGGCGCAGCGTCCAGGCAACTACGGCGCCAGCGGTGAGCTCGGGCACCGCCGGAGCCTAGCAGCCCACCTCCCGGTGCTGGCCGTCAGCTCAGCGTCGCAGCTGCACCCGGCGCTTGATTCCGCCACCACAGACTGGGCCCGGGCAGAGCCTCAACACACCCGCCTTGCCGCCCTTCCAGGGCAAAACGCCAGGAACGGTTGGGTAAGTCCGTCGGCTGTGCCCGGTCCTGCTATCGGATGCGTCGGAACGTCAGCTCTCCACTCCAGATCGGCCCGAAGGCGCCGGCGAGGGGGTCCTTGCCGGGGACCCACCAGCCCTCCTCGCGCCCTTGCATCCCGTTCCTCCCGACCATCCGGAAATCCCGCACGGCTTTCACATAGCCTCCGGCCGCGGGGATCATCACGTAGACCGTCGCGCGGTAGCGGTTCTCGCCCGACTTCGCCCAGCTGCCAGCGGTGTTCGTCAGGCTGTCCGACCAGGCGGCGCCGCTGAGGGTGCCGCCGAGGTGGAACTGCTCGATCAGGGTGTTGTCCCCGGTTGGCGAGACGTCGTCCGTGAACTGGACGGTCCACGCCCCCACCGGAGTCCGCTCGTCCGAGTCGCTGTCCGAGTCATCACCTGCCCAGACCGACGACGGCACCAGCAGGAGCATCAGGGCCGCGGCGGCCAGATACCCGAGCCATTGTCCTGTTCTCTTCATCGCTTCCTCCCTCGTCTGGATTGGCCGGGCGGAGACCGCCCAACCGCCCTTCGGCAGCCCGGCCGTCTCAGGAGTCCGGCGCGGCGGAGGAGGTGGGACCTGAGCGCCGCGTGGGAAGCGAGGACCCGGTACTTTGCGGCCCTGGGTTTTCCCAGGTGAGCCTTTATCGAGGCAAGGGCCAGATTACGCCCGGCGTTACGAGGGCGTCAACACCCCTTCGCGCTCGCCCGTCCCCTGTTTCCTGGTGGCGTTTGGCGAGATCGTGTTGAGCTGCCCGAAATGCGGCTCCAGCTCGCCACAGCCGAGGAGTCCGAGTCGGTACGCGCACCTCTGGCCTGCCGCTATAGCTCCCTGAAGAAGTCGTTGCCCTTGTCGTCCACCAGGATGAACGCCGGAAAATCGCGCACTTCGATCCTCCAGACCGCCTCCATGCCCAGCTCGGGATACTCGAGGACCTCCACCTTCGTGATGTTCTCCTTGGCCAGGACGGCGGCTGGGCCGCCGATCGAGCCGAGATAGAAGCCGCCGTGCTTCTTGCACGCGTCGGTGACGGCCTGAGAGCGGTTGCCCTTGGCGATCATGACCTTCGAGCCGCCCAGCGACTGAAACAGATCGACGTACGAGTCCATGCGGCCGGCGGTGGTGGGGCCGAAGGAGCCGGAAGCCATGCCCTCGGGGGTCTTGGCAGGGCCGGCGTAATAGATGGGGTGGTTTCGCAGGTACTCCGGGATGCCCTCGCCGGCGTCGATGCGTTCCTTGATCTTGGCGTGGGCGATGTCGCGTCCGACCACCATCGTGCCGGTGAGCGACAGGCGGGTCTTGACGGGATACTGGGTGAGCTCGGCCAGGATGGCCTCCATCGGCTGGTCGAGGTCGATCTTCACCGCCTCGACGCCTCCTGGCTCGGCGCCGTCCGCCGCGCCGGCGTCCACTAGCCAGCGTGCCGGGTTCTTGTCGAGTTTCTCGATCCAGATGCCGTGCTTGTCGATCTTGGCCTTGACGTTGCGGTGGGCCGAGCACGACACGGCCATGCCGACGGGGCACGAGGCGCCGTGGCGCGGCCCGCGGATCACGCGGATATCGTGGGCGAAGTTGGGACCGCCGAACTGCGCACCGAGGCCGATCTTGCGGCTCTCGGCCAGGAGCAGCTCCTCGAGCTCGAGATCGCGGAAGGCGCGGCCCGTGACGTCGCCGCTGGTTGGCATATTGTCGCAGTAGCCGGCTGTGGCCAGCTTCACCATCTTCATCACCCAGTCGGCGCTGGTGCCGCCGATGACGAAGCCGATGTGGTAGGGCGGGCAGGCGGCCGTGCCCAGGCTCTTCATCTTCTCGACCAGAAAAGGCACCAGGGTGTCGGGGTTGAGCAGGGCCTTGGTCTGCTGGTAGAGGCTGGTCTTGTTGGCCGAGCCACCGCCTTTGGCGATGAAGAGGAACTTGTACTCGTCTCCGGCGGCGGCGTACAGGTCGATCTGCGCCGGCAGGTTCGAGCCGGTGTTCCTCTCTTCGTACAGACTCAGCGGCGCCGTCTGCGAGTAGCGCAGGTTGTCGTTGGCGTAGGTATTGAAGACGCCCCGCGTGAGCGCCTCCTCGTCGCCGCCGCCGGTGAATACCCGGGCCCCCTTCTTGGCGACGATGGTGGCGGTGCCGGTGTCCTGGCACAGGGGAAGCTGGCCTTCGGCCGAGACCACCGCGTTGTCGAGCATGGCCCGGGCCACGTACCTGTCGTTCTCCGACGCCTCTGGATCGCTGAGGATGGCGGCAACGCTGGCGTTGTGCGACTGGCGCAGGAAGAACGCCGCGTCGTGCATCGCTCTCTCCGCCACGAAGGTCAGACCCTCGGCTTGGACCACCAGGACTTGCTCGCCGCGAAACTCCTCGACGCCGACGTAGTCACCCGTCACCAGGTCGTACTCGGTGTCGTCCTCGCCGAAGTCGGCGAGGGGCTCGTACTCAAAGTCGGACATCTGAGCCTCCTCTCGAGGGTGCCGCAGTACCCGTCGTCGACACGCAATCGCCACGGCCCGCGCGAACGGGACACCCACATCAACCTAGCGCCGGCGCCCTGGATGCGCACCACGCAGCGGGGTGGGGGTAGGGCGCGACTCTCTCACAGCCGGGCCACCACCAGCGATGCCAGGCTGAGATACAGGAAGAACCCAGCCACGTCGGTGACCGTGGTCAGCCAGATGGCCGCGGAAAGGGCCGGGTCCTGGCGCATGGCGTGCAGCGCGATCGGGATCACGACGCCGGCGGCGACGCCGATCAAGACGTCGCCGGTCACGGCGATGGCGACGAGCCCGACGAGCCAGGCGTTGCCCTGCCACAGCCAGATGACTCCACCGACAACGATCGCACTGGCGAGGCCGGTGATGAGGCCGGTGCCGAGCTCGTGGCGCACGACACGCAGCGTGTCACGCGGTGCGATGTGGCCAAGGGCGATGGAGCGCACCATCACTGTCACCGTCTGGAGGCCGGCGTTCCCTCCCTGGGCCGCCACCACAGGAAGGAAGGCGGCGAGGACGGCAGCACGCGCCAGCGTGCCCTCGAAGACCGAGACGACCCAGGCCGCGAGGAGTACCGTCAGGAGGTTCGCATAGAGCCAGGGGAGCCGGTAGCGGAGGGACATCGGGATGCTCTCGAGATCCTCCTCCTCGTTCACGCCGGCGAGGCGGAACATGTCCTCTGTCACCTCCTCTTCGAGGACGTGGAGGAGATCGTCCGCGGTGAGCGTCCCGAGCACACAGCCTTCGCTGTCGACCACCGGAAGGGCCGTCACGTTGTACTGCTTGAGAACGCGGGCGGCCTCCTCCTGGTCGGTCTCCGCCTCGACCGCCACGACCCGCTTGGCGACGTCTCCGACCAGCACGTTCGGCTCCGCGATCAGGAGGGCGCGGAGGTTCACCACACCGACCAGCTTGCCGTCCGCAGCGGTAGCGTAGATCGTGGGCACGCGCCCCGCCTCGGGGACTTCACGGAGGGTCTCGATCACCTGTTCGACGCTGTCTTCGCTCGACACGCTCAGACGCCGGCCAGTCATGCGACCGGCCGCGGTGTCCGGCCCATAGCCGACCAGCTCGCGGATCGACTCGCGCGCAGCAGCGGGGATATCCGCCACGACCTGGGCGGCCTCCGGCCCGGTCAGCTCCTGGACCGCGTCGGTAGCGATGTCGTCCGGGAGTACGGCGAGGATCCCGGCGAGGCGTTCCGGCGGCAACTCCTCGAGGAGGAGATCACGGTAGTGCGGTTCCAGGTATTCGACCAGCTTGGCGATCTCGGGGCCGGCGACGGCAGAGGCGAGCTCGGAGGGGTGAAGCGAGCGAGCCAGGCGTAGCGCGGCGGCCTGGTCGCCTTGCTTGATCAGCTCAATGATCGGCGCGCCCGGATCTGAGGTTTCGGACACCGCGACCGGGATCTCGTCCTGGGAGCTCATAGATACGCCAGCAGCAGGGTAGCGGCGCCCAGCAGCACGAGGGCACCGAGAACGTCCGTTGCGTTGGTGAGCCAGATCGGCGCCGAGACGGCAGGATCCTGGCCGATCTTCTGGAGTCCCATCGGGAAGCCGACCCCCGCCACCGCACCGACCAACTGGTTCGCCAGAACAGCGCCGCCGACGATCAAGCCCAGCCAGACGTTTCCCTTCCAGACCCAGGCCAGGAGCCCGACCGTCACTCCCACAGCGGTGCCCGTGACGAGCGCGATGGCCAGCTCGCTGACAGCGACCCGCAGCGTGTTGCGAGGCGCGATGTGGCCGAGGGCGAGGGAGCGCACCACCACCGTCACCGTCTGAAGACCGCCGTTACCGCCCTGCCCCAGCACCACCGGGAGGAAGACCGCAATCACGGCGGCGCGGGCGATGGTGGACTCGAAGGCGGCGATCACCCAGGCGGCCAGGAGCAGTGCCACCAGGTTCATGAACAGCCACGGCAGGCGGAAGCGCACAGAGTCGAGCACACCCTCGAGGTCCTCTTGCTCGCTCACGCCCGCGAGTCGCAGCATGTCCTCGGTGGCCTCGTCTTCGAGGACGTCGACGACATCGTCGACGGTGAGCGCGCCGAGCAGGCGGCCATCGCTGTCCACCACCGGCAGTGCCAGCCGCTGGCGCCGCTTGAGTAGTCGCGCGGCCTCCTCCTGGTCGGTGTCGGCGAGCACCGAGACCGCCTCGACCATCAGGTCGGCTATTCGGGATTCGGGGGAGGCGAAGAGGAGCGCGGCGAATCCGACGATGCCCACCAGACGGCCTTCCCCATCGACGGCATAGGTGTAGAACGGCCGGTGAGCCTCGGGCCGCCGCGCGCGCAGCGCCTGGATGGTCTGGCTGACCGTGGAGTCCGGGCTGACGGTGAAGACCTGCCCGGTCATTCGCCCGGCAGCCGTATCCGGGGCGTGGGCCGCGAGGGCCTGGAGGAGGCCCCGCGCGCGGCCCGACAGGCCGACCATGACCACCTCGGCGACCTCCCGCGGCAGCGACTGGATCAGGTCGGCGGCGAGATCGTCGGGCAGCGCAACCGCGAGCGCGGTCAGCTCTGAAGGGGATCGCCCTTCGAAGACTGCCGAGCGGTAACGAGGCTCCAGGTAGGCGACAACCGGCGCGATCTCGGAGGGGGGGAGGTGCGCGAGGATCGACGCACGACGCTCGCCCTCGAGGCTCGCCAGGGCACCGGCCAGCTCGGCGGCGTGGAGTGTCTGCGCGAAAGCGACCGCCTCGTCGATATCGCCCGCCGCCAGACGCTGAACGACCGGGCCCGAGACGCCGGGCCCATGCTCGTCCGATACGAAGCCCTCGCTATCCAAGGCGCCTCCGGCAGGGCCGGCCTTTGGACGTCCGGCAGTCCACTCTCAATCGCGGGGGCCGCCGCAGTGGAGAAGATCGTGTCATCGCCCACACCACGGCATCGACCAGAACAACTCCGGCGACCAGTCACCGATCTTGCGCCGCATGACGACCCCCCCCTGAGCCAAACCAGGCTCGGATCCTAGCAGGATGCGATCCTCGTCGAGCCCTCAAGAGCCCACCTGTCGGTCGGGCGTGATCGTCGTCGCCTGGGCGCTGTCGCTCGCTCAGGTTCTCCAGAACGACGGGTAGAAGACGACGAGGGCGGAGAACATCTCGAGCCGGCCGACGAGCATGTTCCAGGAGAGGAACCACTTGCTGAGGTCCGAGAAGAACGCGAAGTTCTCGGATGGTCCGACTGCCCCGAACCCTGGGCCGATGTTCATCAGGGCCGAGATCACCGCACTCATCGCGCTCAGGTAGTCGATGTCGTCGACGATGGTCAGCACAAGGCCGCCGAGGAGAACGAGGAAGATGTTGACGATGAAATAGAAGACCGCGAGGTAGATCGTGAGCTCATCCACTCGCCGACCGTTCACGCGTACCGAGAGAACGGCCAGGGGCTGGAAGAAGATCTTCTTGATGGCGGCCACGCCGAACTTCCAGATCAGCACATAGTGGATGATCTTGATGCCGCTGGTCGTGGAGCCGGCGCAGGCGCCGATGAAGCAGACCATGAAGAGCAGCATCTGCGCGGCCTGCGGCCACAGCTCGTAGTCTGCGGTCGTGAAGCCCGTGGTCGTGAGCAGCGAGACCACCTGGAAGGTGCCGTATCGGAGGGCGTCGAGCGGTTCGTAGGTCTTTCGCAACCAGAGAATCAGGGAGACCAGGAGGCAGAACGCGGCGGTCAGCGAGAGATACCAACGCAGCTCGGTGTTCTTCCAGACGACCCCCCATTCGCGCCGCACCATGAAGAAAAAGAGCATGAAAGTCGTGCCGCCGAGGAACATGAAGAGGATCACGACCCAGTCGACGTAAGCACTTTGAAAGTGGCCGACGCTGGCGTTGTAGGGCGAGTAGCCGGAGGTGGACACGGTGCCGAAGGCGTGGCAGAGGCCGTCGAAGAGCGACATACCGCCCAGCATGAGCAGCAGGACCTGCGCCAGATTGAGCGCGAGGTAGATGATCCAGAGATACCAGATGGCGTCGCGATTCCGCGCCGTGAATCTCTCCCGGGTGATCGTCTGGCCGGGGCTCGACTCTGCCCGGAAGATCCGGAGGCCCCCCACCCCGTGTGGCAGGAAGAGAATGGCGAGCGTGAGAAAGCCCATACCGCCGAGGAGGTGGGTCTCGCTGCGCCAGAGCAGCAACCCACGGGGAAGGACCTCGATGTCGGTGAGGATCGTGGCTCCCGTCGTGGTGTAGCCCGACATCATCTCGAAGAACGCGTCGGTGAACGAGCCGATCGAGCCGTGGATCAGGAACGGCAACGTCGAGACCGCGGAGATCGCCACCCAGCCGAAAACCGCGATGAGGAAAGCCTCTCGCGTCCCCAGGTTCTTGTCGGCGCGGAAGCGCAGTCGGAGTGGGAGGCCGATGGCAATCGACACGAGCATGGAGACCACGAGCGCGAAGAGATCGTCCTCCCCGTACCAGAGGGAGCAGACCACCGGCAGCGCGAGCGCTCCTCCGGTGACGAGGAGCAGCGTGCCCGAGACGAAGGCGATGGAACGGTAGTTCACGCTCGGTCTGAAGCTCCTGGCCTACGGGCGCTGCGTTGAGCCGGCCTCCATGGAGAGCCGATCGTCATCCCAGGACGAGCCGATGTACGTCGGGAAGGCTCTCCAGTCGGCAGACCGCGATGAGCCTGTTCCCCGGCTCGACCCGCGTGTCGCCAGTGGCGGCCCGCCACTCGCCCTCCTTGAAGACACAGCCGATGATCAACCTGCCGACGAACCCTCGAGACGCCGACACCGTCGCCAGCGAGTGCTTGGTGATATCGGCCTTACGGGCCGCGACCAGTTCGACGACCTCCGCATCGGCGCCGTAGAGGCGCGCCGCGGAGAGCATCTCCCCGCGCAGGAGATAGGCGAGGATCCGGTCACCCGCGAGCACTTTTCTGTTGAGCACGATGTCGGATCCCAACGCGGCGGCCAGGGTCAGGTACTGTTCTCTCTTGACCAGCGTGACGGTCTTGGCTTCCTTGCCGTGGCGCTCCCCGGGCTGGTTGCGGATCATCTGCTTCGCCGCCGCGTTCGTCATGATGTTGGTCTCGTTGTCTCCGGTAGCCGCGATCACCGTGTCCATCGACAGCAGCCCGGCGGTGAGCAGGGTGTTGAGATCGGCGCCATCGCCGTGCAGGATCTCGGTGTCCTTGAGCTGCTGAGTCAGTTCCTCCGCCCGACGCGCCTCCTGTTCGATCAGCTTCAGCTTGAAGGCATCCTCCGTAAGCTCCGCGATGCGGCTGCCGATGTCGCCGCCGCCGACCACCATCACCCTCTGGCGGCGTTTCTCTCCCATGCCCACGACCAGCATCAGGCTTGGTACGTCCTCCGAGCGGACCAGGAAGTAGGCGTAGTCGTTCAGTCGAATCTCGTCCTCGCCGCCCGGAATCAATGTGTTCATGTCGCGCGCGATCGCCACGACCCGGAAGTCGTACCCCTCCATGAGCCTGGAGATGTCCTTGATCTTGAGATCGAGCAGAGCCGAGGTCTGCCCGATTCTCGCGCCGATGACCTGTATCGCCCCATCCGCGAACTCGAAGACACTGTTCCCCGAGCGCATCTTGAGCAGCTTCGCCACCTCCTGGGCGGCGAGCTCCTCGGGTTGGATCACGAAATCGATCTTGAGATCCTCGGGGGTGAGCACGGCGCCGTTGACCCACAGACCGCGTGAGCGCACGCGCGCGATCTTGCAGGGTATCCCGAAGCGATCGGCGATCATCGCGGCCAGAATGTTGACGGCGTCGTTGTTGGTGACCGCGATGAGATAGTCCATGCCGGGCGCCGCGGCTTCGAGCCAGCACGCAATGTTCATCGCGTCGCCCAGAACCAGCCGCGCGTCGATCTCTCCTTCTGCGCCGCGAATCGCCTCGTGGTCGAGCTCGATCACAGTGACCGAATGGCCTTCATCTGCGAGCTTCGCCGCAAGGTAGCGACCGACGCCACCGAGGCCGAGGATCAGGACTTTCTGATTGGTCTTCAAGGGGGTTCAGCTCACGGGCGGGATGGCCGACAGTAACGGCTCATCGAAGTAGTGACCCTGGAACTCCGAGCGCGATTGCCTCGTCGACATTCCCGTAGCTGGGGAGTTCCCGCGACTCGAGAAGGCCACTGTCTCGATCGTGATTCATCCCGGCATCGTAGCAACTCGGCGCTGGTGCACTTGGCGACAGGCCCCCCCCAAGAAGCCCAGAAGCGGGAAGCGGTGCCACCCAGCCGGGAAGCGGGGTGGATTGCACCGATCTGACCTGGCTCTTCGAGTCGTGGCGGATCACCTCCAGGAGCCCATACGAAGGCCTCTGATTCTCATCTTCTACCAGCGCAACAAGGCTGGTCCGCACCGGCTCTGGAGGCCCGCCGATGGCAACAACGTCCTACTGCTCAACCCGTCCGAGCCGACGGCCTCGCTCGACCGTCAGGAGCAGATCTGCCTCGGGCTCTTCCGCAACGACTGCGCGCTCGTGTTCGGCGGACGGCGCACGACTACGGCGCCGCCCGTGCAAGACCATGAAGCGGCAGACACTCCAGCACGAGGAGATGTCGATCTCAGCGACCACCTGCCGAAGGAGTTGATCCTGGTGCGGGAGATGCTCGTCTGCAGGCTGTAGCCGAAGCGGCCCGGGGATGCGGGTTTCGGAATCGGGCCTGAGCACCCATCGATTCAGCCATTCGCGATGCGAATGGCGGAAGCGCATGGGAATCGAACCCACCCTCGCCGGGC
>CALZJC010000118.1 GCA_945787525.1 Thermoanaerobaculia bacterium
ATTCCGGCCAGGCTTCGAGAAACCGGACAACAAAACGGTCAAGAGCATGCCCTACCTGTCGTTCGACGATGACCACTTGTGGAAGTTCACCTGGGTCATCAAGCTGAACGGCCAGGTAGAAGCCACCTGGGACCCACACTTCTCGGGCAGCAGGAGGTGATGGCGGCGCGAGAGACGGCTCGCTGACCGCGAGCCCGCCCTACATCGAGATCGAGCCCTTGCGGAAGTCGGTCTTGCCGAGCAGGGCGTTGATCAGCACCGGCCGGCCCTGGCGGGCCTCGGCCTTGGCGGCGGCCAGGGTCTGGTCGATCTGGTCCGGCCGCTCGATCTTGAAGCCGACGCCGCCGTAGCCCTCGGCGACGCGATGGTAGTCGGTGCGCCGCAGCACGGTGCCCACCTCGTCCTCGAGGATCTCCGCCTGCTCGCGGGCGATCTGCGCCCACGAGGCGTCGTTGCCGACGACGGCGATGACTCCGAGGCCGTGGCGCACGAAGGTGTCGAACTCGGCCAGGCTGTAGGCTGCCGAACCGTCGCCCCAGAGCAGCCACACCTCGGCCCGGGGACGGCAGAGCCGGGCGCCCAGCGCGAAGCCGCCGCCGACGCCCAGGGTGCCGAACGCCCCGGGGTCGAGCCACGACAGGGGACCGCGGGGCGAGGTGATGTAGGAGGCGGTGGCGACGAAATCCCCGCCGTCGGCCACCAGCACGCTGTCATCGTCGAGCGCCGCCTCGATGGCCCGGCAGAGCGCCAGCGGATTGAGGTACTCGGTCTCGGCGGCGGCCTGCTGGGCGATCTCCGCCTCGCGTGCGCCATCGCGTCCGCGCAACGATTCGAGCCAGAAGGGGTCACCTCCGGCCGGGCCGTCTTCGGCCAGCCGGCGCAGGAAACGGCCCGGGTCCCCCTCGACGAGCAGCGTCGGCCGGCGGTTCTTGACCGCCTCGGCGCGGCTGCGGTTGGCGGCGATCAGTCGAGCGCTGCCGGGAATCTGGCGCCCGTAGTCCATCCGGAAGTCGCACGGCACACCGGCCAGGATGACCAGATCGGCCTCCTTGAGCGCCTGGCGGCGCTTGTGCCGCATCTGCAGCCGGTGCCCCTTGCCCAGCAGGCCGCGCGCCATTCCCGAGAGGTAGACCGGCAGCCCGAGCCGTTCTACCGCCGCGGCCAGCTCCTCGATCGCCGGCGCCTCGAGCGTCGCCTGGCTGCCGATCATCAGCACCGGCCGTTTGGCCGCGGCCAGCAGGGAGCGAGCGCGCCTGGTGGCGCCGGCCGACGCCTCGGCGGGCGCCGCCGCGCTCGCCGCTGCCGGCAGCGGCTTGCTCGCACCGGCGAAGAGCCGTGACACGTGGTAGCGCAGGGAGGCCTGCAACGCCCGGGCGCCCAGGCTCCTGGCCGAGCCACCCTGGCCGCCGTAGAGCTGCCGCACCAGCGCCTCCTCGTACAGCAGGTCGACCGGGCACTCGACGAAGACCGGGCCGGGGATACCGTCGCGGGCTCGCCACAGCGCCTCTTCCACCAGCGGGGCGAGGTCGCGCACCCGCCCCGCCGACGCCTGCCATTTGACGTGCGGCGCGAACAGCGCCTGCTGATCGATGTCCTGCAGCGATCCGCGTCCCTTGAGGACGGTGCCCGTGGCGCCGCCCAGGATCACCACCGGCGATTGGGCCATCTGGGCATTCTTGACCGCGGTGATGGTGTTGGTCACGCCCGGGCCGGCGGTCACCGCCGCCACGCCGGGTACCCCGGTCAGGCGCGCCACCGCGTCGGCGGCAAAGACCGCCGAAACCTCGTCCCGCACGTCGATGACGTGGATGCCGAGCTTCTTGGCGCCCACCAGGATGGGCGAGATGTGACCGCCACACAGGGTAAACAGGTGGCGAACGCCGTGGCGTTCGAGAACCCGGGCGATGCGGTCACCGCCGCTCATCTCACCGATGCTCCCGGTCGAGAATGTGCTCGTCGGGAATGAAGCAGATGAACTCGCCACGGAAGACCAACTCGCCGGCGCGCTGGACGTCGACGGCCACGATGCGCTTGCGCCCGTCGCGCTCGACCACGGTCGCCTCGGCGGCCAGCGTATCGCCGCCGACGACCGGTTTGAGAAAGCGGACCTGGGCGCTGCCCAGGACGACGTTCGGCTCGTTGACCGCCAGCATCGCCGCGTAGTCGGCCAGCCCGAAGATGAAACCGCCGTGCACCAGGCCGCGCTCGTCGGCGCGCATCTCGTCGCCCGCCGTCAACTCCACCCGGCAGTAGCCCTCACGCAGCTCACGCGGCTCACCGCACAGGCGCGCCTCGATGGCCAGGTGGGTCTCGGGCTTGAGCGGGCTGTCCACCGCGGTCGCCGCTACTCCTCCGCCATGTGCGGATAGTCGAAGCCGGTTGGCGGCACAAAGGTCTCCTTGATCGCCCGCTGCGACACCCAGCGGGTCAGGTTGAGCATCGAGCCTGCCTTGTCGTTGGTGCCCGAGGCCCGCGAGCCGCCGAATGGCTGCTGGCCGACGACCGCGCCGGTCGGTTTGTCGTTGACGTAGAAGTTGCCGGCGGCGTGGCGTAGCGCCGCGGTCATGGCGCTGATCGCGCCTCGATCCCGGGCGAAGACGGCACCGGTCAGCGCGTAGGGGCCGGTGCTCTCGCACAGCTCGAGAGCCTGTCCGAGCCGGTCGTCCTCGTAGACGTGGATGGTCAGAACCGGAGCGAAGATCTCTTCCGACATCAGCGCCGAGCGCGGGTCCTCCGAGCTCACAACCGTCGGCTGGACGTAGTAGCCCGTCGACTTGTCGCCTGTGCCGCCGGCAACGATCTCGAAGCCTTCACCCGAACCGGCTCGCTCGATGTACCCCATGGTGTTGTCGAACGAGGCCTCGTCGATCACCGCGCACATGAAGTTGCGGAAGTCGGTGGGCGGTCCCACCCGGACGCGGTCCAGCTCGGCCACCAGGCTGTCGCGCACCGTGGACCAACTCGAGCGCGGCACGTAGGCCCGGGAGGCGGCGGAGCATTTCTGCCCCTGATACTCGAAGGCGCCGCGCACGAGTGCGGTGGCCAGCGCACCAGGGTCGGCCGAGGGGTGGGCAAAAACGAAGTCCTTGCCCCCGGTCTCGCCGACGATGCGCGGATAGGTCTTGTACGACGCGATGCTGTTGCCAACGGTGCGCCACATCGCCTGGAAGACCGGTGTCGAGCCGGTGAAGTGGATGCCGGCCAACTCGGAGCTGGCCAGTACCGGGTCGCCCACCTGGCGACCGCGGCCCGGAACGAAGTTGATGACCCCCGGAGGCAGACCGGCCTTCTCGAGCAGTCGCATGACGTGGTACGCGGCCAGCGGCGCGGTCGAGGCCGGCTTCCACAACACGGTGTTGCCCATCAGCGCCGGCGCCGTCGGCAAGTTGCCGGCGATCGAGCTGAAGTTGAACGGCGTCACCGCGAAGACGAACCCCTCCAGGGCGCGATACTCGACCCGGTTCCAGACGCCCGGCGCCGAGGACGGCTGGTCGGTGTAGATCTGCCTCTGAAAGGAGGGGTTGAAGCGCCAGAAGTCGATCAGCTCGCAGGCCGCGTCGATCTCTGCCTGATAGACGGTCTTCGACTGGTTCAGCATCGTCGCGGCGTTCAACGTGTCGCGCCAGGGCCCGGCCAGCAGCTCGGCCGCCTTGAGAAACACCGCGGCGCGCTGTTCCCAGTCCATCGTCGACCAGTCGTGCCAGGCCGCCGCCGCCGCCGCGATCGCCCGCTCGACCTCGGCCGGCCCTGCCTGATGCACGTCCGCCAGGACGTGTCCGTGGTCGTGGGGGCAGACCGCTTCGAAGGTGTTGCCGGTGCGAACCTCCTCCCCGCCGATGATCAGCGGGATGTCGATGCGCTCGCCGAGCATCTCTCCCAGTCGCCGCTTGAGCGAGGCCTTCTCGGCCGAGCCCGGTCCGTAGTCGCGAACCGGCTCGTTTCGCGGCGGCGGTACGTTGACGATGGCGTTGCTCATCCGATCCCTCCGCTCAGTCCTGCCCAGTCAGCTCCAGCTTGCGCCGTCGGCTTCCAGTCTGCCATGGCCGCCAGGGAATTACCGCACGGCTCCTAGGCCAGGCGAAACGCGGTCCAGGCAAAAAGCACGAAGCCCGTGATCAGCAGCAGGCCGCCGAGCGGCGTAACGGCGCCCAGCCAGCGCGGGCCACCCAGCGCCAGGGCCGCCACCGTGCCGCTGAAGATCACCGCGCCGACCAGCAGGGCCGCCACCGCCCAGCCGAAGCCCGGTCGCGGCCACTGCCGTGCGACCAGGCCGAGCAGCGTGAGCCCAAAGCCGGCATAGATCAGGTAGCGGGCGGCGGTCTCCCAGAGGGCCAGCGACTCGGCCGTCAGCCTGGCCTTGAGGCCGTGCGCACCGAACGCCCCGGCGAGGACCGCCAGCGCGCAGAGTCCGGGGCCGATCCAGAGCGAAGCCTGCTGCACGGCTAAGAGCCCCAGACCGGCTAGCAGCCCTATAGGTCGCCCAGCCGGCGAACGGACGCCACCGCCCGACGATCGATGCGCACCCGGTCGTGCTTCTTCCAGATTCCAAAGCTGGCGGACCGCTCGACGTACTCATCCTTGGATCTACCGTCCTCGCCATCGCGGTGCACGTCCGCATCGACCAGCAGGATCTGATGCTCGTCCATGTCGTCGCAGCGCCCGACCCAGATCTCCGGCCCCGTGGTGTCGACCACCACGGTGATGCCGTGCAGCTGGTGCTTGTCGTCGTGAAACGTGCCCATCGGGCGTGTCCCGCTCCGGCTTCAGCCAGCCGTGGCCGTGGCAGCGGCGAACAGACGGTCGAACGCCCCGGTCAGATCGGCCGCCACGTCCTCGGCGCTGCGGCTCTCGATGCGGTGACGCGGCACGAAGTAGACCATTTCGCCGTCCTTGAACAGGGCGATCGACGGGCTCGACGGCGGGATGTCGGCGAAGTGACCGCGCGCCCGCGCCGTGGCCTCGACCTCCTGGCCGGCAAACACGGTCGCCAGCCGTTCGGGGCGCACCTCGTGCTCGAGGGCCAGCCGAATGCCGGGCCGAGCCTGGCCGGCGGCGCAGCCGCAGACCGAGTTGATCACCAGCATCGCGCTGCCGCTGGCGGCCATCCAACGATCGACGTCGTCGGGGCTTAGAAGCTCTTCAAAACCGATGGCGGTCAACTCCTGCTTCATCGGTAGGACCATCAATGGGCTGTATGGCACTTGGACTACCTCCTCGGCGCGGATTGTATCTGCCGCGACGGCAGCCCGGTAGTCCCCAGCGCGCGAGTGTCTCGTGCGGTGGGAGGTCGACAGGATCGGCGAGGGGGCTGTGGACCTGGCAAGACGCGCCGACGCAGGCATGGCGGTGCCTGTGTCGAGGAGGCGCAACGCCGCCAGGGC
This sequence comes from Thermoanaerobaculia bacterium, assembly GCA_945787525.1. Taxonomy (GTDB): domain Bacteria; phylum Acidobacteriota; class Thermoanaerobaculia; order Multivoradales; family JAHEKO01; genus CALZJC01. Next base: position 5,382 of record CALZJC010000118.1, read on the forward strand.
CGCCGCCAGCCGGCGAGGCTGTCAAGTTACTTGCCGCACGGGACACTGGGGTTCGAGCGGGCCGTGAGTGTGGGAGACTCTGCCCGTGCTCGGCCCGATGTCAGACACGGCAGGGTTTTCGCGCGTCGTTCTCGCCGCCCTGCTCGCCTGCGTCCCGATGGCCGGTTGCGCGGTGGCGGCGCCGCCGGGAGGCCCCGCGGCGGCAACCGCGGCCGGCCCTGCGGCCAGCGACGACGCGGCGGCGCTCCTGGCCCTGCCCACCGATCGGCCCCTGGTCGCCGGCTTCGTGGTCGTCGACGGCGTCTACAACACCGAGCTGATGGCCCCCTGGGACGTCTTCCAGCACACCCGCTACCACACCGCCGGCCGGCCGGCGATCGAGGTCATCGCCATCTCGCCGGACGGCGGCTCGGTGACCACCGCCGAGGGCCTGCGCCTCCTGCCGGACCACGGTTTTGCCGACGCGCCACCGATCGACATCCTGGTGGTGCCCAGCGCCGTGGGCAGCCGTGACAGCGATCTCGACAACGAGGCCCTGATCGGCTTCGTGCGCGAGCGCGGCGGGCAGGCCAGATTCGTCGTCTCGTTGTGTTGGGGCGCCTTCGTGCTGGCCCGCGCCGGACTGCTCGACGACCGCGCCTGCACCACTTTTCCCACCGACTACCAGCGCTTCGCCGAGATGTTTCCCGGTGCCCGCCTGCACGTCAACGTCAGCTTCGTTCACGAGGGTCGTTTTCTGACTTCGGAAGGAGGGGCGCGCAGCTACCTGGCGGCCATGTACCTGGTCGATCTGCTGTACGGCGAGCAGGTTGCCCGCGGCATCGGCGGTGGCCTGCTGATCCCCTGGCCGCCGGACCCCGAGCGGCGCCCAGCGGTGGTCACCGACCCGCTCATGCGCCGGCCGAGATGACCGGCTTCTATCTGGTGATGTTCGCTCTGCCGGCGGCGATCCTGGCCGCCGCGCTGCTGGCCTCCGGACTGATTCGCCGGCAGCGCCGCTAGCCGCGTCGTGCAGGAGACCCTGACGCCGGCAGTCACCCTCCCGGGCTCGGCGCTGGCGGCATTTGTCGGCTATCTGGCCCTGGTGATCGCGGTCGGGCTCCTCTCGGCCCGATTCTCCTCGGCCGGCATCAGCGAGTTCTTCGTCGGCGGCCGGCGCATGAGCCGCTTCGTGGTGGCGCTCTCGGCAGTGGTCTCCGGCAGAAGCGCCTGGCTGCTGCTGGGCGTCACCGGTATGGCCTACGCCCGCGGCGCCTCGGCGGTCTGGGCGGTGGTCGGCTACATCGTCGTCGAGCTGCTGCTGTTCGTCAGCTACGCCCCGCGGCTGCGCCGCTTCAGCGAGAGCTTCGACTGCATCACTGTGCCCGACTTCTTCGCCGAGCGCTTCGAAGACCGGCGTGGGCTCCTGCGGCTGGCGCTGATACCGATCATCCTGCTCTTCATGGTGAGCTACGTGGCCGCCCAGTTCGTCGCCGGCGGCAAGGCGTTCAGCGCCAGCTTCGGGCTCGAGCCCGCCACCGGCATGTTCGTGACCGCCGCCATCGTGCTCGCCTACACGGTGCTGGGCGGCTTTCTGGCGGTGAGCCTGACCGACATGTTCCAGGCGATCTTCATGCTCGTGGCGCTGGTCGTGCTGCCGGTCCTGGCGGTGCTCGACCAAGGCGGACTGGGGCAGGTGCTCGACGCGCTCGCCGCCCTCGACCCGGCCCTCGTCGACCCCGGAGCCATCGGCCTCGGGGCGCTGGTCGGCTTTTTGGGCATCGGCCTGGGCTCGCCGGGCAACCCGCACATCCTGGTCCGCTACATGTCCATCGAGGATCCCGAGCACCTGCGAGCGTCGGCCCTGATCGGCACGTTCTGGAACGTGATCATGGCGTGGGGGGCGCTCTTCGTGGGACTTGCAGGCCGGGTCTACTTCCCCTTGACCGAGATGCTGCCCGCCGGTGATACCGAGAACCTCTATCCCCAGCTGGCGCGCCAGCATCTGCATCCGCTGCTGCTGGGTCTGGTCATCGCATCGATCTTCGCGGCGATCATGTCGACGGCCGACTCACAGCTCCTGGTGGCAGCTTCGAGCGTCGTCCGTGACCTCTACCAGAAGATCCTGCGCGGCGATCGTCGGCTGCCGCAGCGTCGCCTCGTGCTGATCAGCCGCCTGGTCGTCACCGGGCTGGTGATCGTCTCGCTGGGGCTCGGTTTCCTCGCCGAGGAGCTGGTCTTCTGGCTGGTGCTCTTCGCCTGGGCCGGTCTGGGGGCGGCCCTCGGTCCGACCTCCATCCTCGCCCTCTACTGGCGCGGCACGACCCGCGCCGGCGTCCTGGCAGGGTTGCTCACCGGCACGGCGACGACGATCCTGTGGAAGTCGCTGCCGGCGCTGTCGTCGCGGCTCTACGAGCTGGTGCCGGCCTTCGCGCTGTCGCTGGTGGCGACCTGGGTCGTCAGCTGTTCGACCCGCCGGCCAGCCGGCGTCGAGCGCATGTTCGAGAAGCTCAGGCCCCCGGCTTGATCAGGTTCCTCAACTCAGGATGGTCGTGCTCGAAACGCACGCCCATGCCGGAGGGACGCGACTGCTGGAGCAGCGGCGAGACCCGAGCCGCGTGCACCACGGTGCCGGCGATGGCAATCTCCTGCTCGTCGAACGAGAGCGACAAGCGGACCTTGTGGCCAGGTGGCAACGGCTGGCTGGTACCCACGAACATGCCGGTCGACGAGACGTTGATGGTGTAGCCGCTGCGCGGCTCCTGGTCGGCCGTGTCCCAGAACGTCACGTGCACACGGCGGGACCGGCGCTGTGTCTGGCGACGTTCCATCGAGCCGGCCCTTCCCTACTCGGCCTCGAGCCGCACTTCCAGGCGCGTGCCGCGGAACTCCAGGTCGGCCGCCGAGACCCCCGGCGCGGCGAGATCGACCACGACGTGAAGCTCGCCGCCACCATGCAGCCCGGTCCGGACCCTCTGCACATGCGCGGTGCCCACTTCGACAACCGCCGGCTGGAAAGGGCGCTGCACGCCCGAGATCTTGATCACCAGTCGTGGCTGTCCACCGCCGATGGCGGTCAACTCGACGCGCTCGCGGGTGATCGCTCCATTACCGACCAGGGCCAGAACCGTCTCCGAGTCACTCTCGTTCCAGGTGATCCGGTCGAGCGCGGTGAGTGGGGCCGCCAGCGGAAGCGGCGCCCCATCAGCCGCTGCAGGCTCCTCAGGAACAGACTCTTCGACCGTTGCCGGCGCGGCTTCGCCGCCCGCCGCCTCCGGGATGGCTGCCTCGCCTGCAAGAGGCGCGGCGGCCCCCGCGAGGGCCTGGTCCGGCGCCGCCTCGGGCATCGCCGGCGGCGGCTCGGGGACCGAGCTCACCCGAACGTCCGGTTCCGCCGGCCCGCCACCCTGGACCAACCCCAGCAGGAAGTAGCCGGCAACGGCGAGAGCGCCGACCAGCAAGGCGATCAGCAGCCAGGTGCCCAGAGGCCGCGAACGGCGGGCGGCGCCCCGCAGCGACTCCGCCGACGATGGCAGGTCACTCGGTACATCCGGCCCGGCTGATTCCAGCCCGGGCTCCGCAATCGACAACAGATTGTCGTCCAGGGAGAGAGCCGCTGGCGGCAGCTCGACGATCGGGATCTCCGCCGTTTCGGGGCCGCGCTCCGCATCGGGCGCCTGCGCCGCCTGCGACGACACCTCGGGTGGCGAGGATTCGGGGTCTGGTGGCGGCTCCTCGGGCGTAGTCTGGTCTTCCGTCGTCTCGGCCACCTCGAGCTCCGCTTCCACCTCGTCGACGAAGCTGGGGGGGAACGCCTCGGTGCGCCCTCGCGCCGGCGACTTCTCGGGCTTGTCGCCACCAAACAGCTCGCTCAGATTGGCTCGGGGCGGCGGCTGGGCCACGCCCTCACTTCCGCCGCCAGTCGGCTCCGGTACGACATCGAACGGCTCGGAGTCGGGCTCGGCCAGCAGCGGTACCGGGGGAGCCGGCTCACCGACCAGGGCGGGTCCCTCTGCGGCGGCCGGCGACGGCTCGGCCGCGTCCGCCGTGGGGAACAGACCG
>CALZJC010000119.1 GCA_945787525.1 Thermoanaerobaculia bacterium
GCCCGTCGGGTCCGGCGCCCGCCGCTGGCCGAGTGGCCTCGTCGCGCGGATCTACCACCAGGCGGGCACCAACCCGAATCGGCCTCGCATGCCGGCGATACGCCGCCATCCAGTCTTCCTCCTCGACCACGACCGATTCGAGCAGCTCGACCTGAGCCGGCGGCCAGTCGACGGCCTGCTCGGCCAGGTCCGGCGGCAGCGGCTCGGCGAACCAGGCGTCGATCCTCAGGCGCCCGTCCTCGCCGTCGGCCAGTTCGAGGCCCAGGGTGCCGAGCGACCAGAGCCGGTCCGCCAGGGACTCCTCGGCCAGCCGTGGCAGAACGAAGGAAAGGCGTCGATAGGTCAAGCGAACAGGTCGCGCACGCGGTCGAGCACCCGGCGCCCGTCACGCGTCTCGACGCCGTCGAGCTCGGCCATCTGGCGCAGCAGCTCCACCCGCTGCTCATCGAGATCTCGCGGGTGGGGCACCGCCAGCCGAACGACGGCGACGTGGTCGCCGCGACCGGCGCCGTCGAGCCGCTGGATTCCCTCACCGCGCAAGCGGAAGTCGGACCCCTCCTGGGTGCCGGGCGGAATCTCGAGGCTGTGCGGACCGTGCAGCGTTGCCACCTCGACCTGCCCGCCGAGCACCGCCTGGCTGTAGTTGACCGGCACGGCGCTGAGCACGTCGGCGCCCCGGCGCTCGAAACGCTTGTGCGGCCGCACCCGGATGTCGACGAACAGGTCGCCCTGCGAGCCGCCACGAAGGCCGTGCTCGCCCTCGCCCTGGAGGCGCAGCCGGGTGCCGGTGTCGACGCCGGCGGGAATGCGCACCTCGATCGACCGTCGGCGGCTGGTTCGTGCACGACCGCCACACTCCTGGCACGGGTCGCTGATCACGGTGCCTTCGCCGCGACACTGCGGGCAGGTGCGGGCGACGGTGAAGAAGCCCTGGCTGAAACGGACCTGGCCGCGGCCGCTGCAGGCCGAGCAGGTGTCGGGGGTCGCACCGTCCCGGCTGCCGCTTCCACCACACGAATCGCACGCCTCGAGGCGCGGGATCTCGAGGGTCTTCTCCAGCCCGAAAGCGGCCTCTTCCAGGGTCAGGTGCAGCTCGTAGCGCAGATCGGCGCCCGGCTGCCCGCCGCCCCGCCGACGGCCGCCACCGAACATGTCGCCGAAGCCGAAGCCGAAGAAGTCGCCCAGGATGTCGGCGAAATCGCCGAACGTCTCGGGGTCGAAGCCGCCGGCGCCGGAAACGCCCTGGTGGCCGAACTGGTCGTAGCGCTGCCGCTTCTGCGGCTCGGACAGGACCGCGTAGGCCTCGGCCGCCTCCTTGAACCGCGCCTCGGCGGCGCCGTCACCGGGGTTGCGGTCGGGGTGGTTCTGCACCGCCTGCCGCCGGTAGGCCGACTTGATCTCCTTCGCCGAGGCCTGTCGGTCGACGCCAAGGACCTCGTAGTAGTCGCGTTGCGTGGGCATCCGGTCAGCGGGCTCCGCCGGAGTCCTCCACCTGATCCAGCATCAGCTCGGAAAGCTGCCGGGCGATGGCGTTCAGGTCGAACATGGCGGTCTCCAGATCGGCGCGGTCTTCGGCCGCCAGGGCCATGCGCGCCTGCAGGATGCGGTTGCGGATCTTCTTGCGCTCCTCCGGTTCCAGCATCTCCTGGAACTGCTCGACGACCCGGTCATTGGTGTAGATGACGCCCTCGAGACGGTTCTTGAGACGGCGGATCTCGCGCCGCTCGACATCCGCCCGGGAGTACTTGTCGGCGTCCTCCACCAGGCGATCGATCTCCTCCTTGGTCAGGCCACCGGCAGGGCTGATCTGTACGCCCTGCGACTTGTTGGTGGTCATGTCCCGCGCCGACACGTTGACGATGCCGTTCGAATCGATGGCAAAGGTGACCTCGATCTGCGGCACGCCCCGCGGCGACGGCGGCACGCCGACCAGCTCGAAACGGCCCAGGGACTTGTTCTCGGCGGCGATCTCGCGTTCGCCCTGCAGCACGTGGATCTCCACGGTGTCCTGGTTGTCCACGACGGTGGTGAAGATCTGTGTCGCCTTGGTGGGGATGGTCGAGTTGCGCTCGATCAGCTTGGTGAACAGCCCACCGTGGGTCTCGACACCCAGCGACAGCGGGGTGACGTCGAGCAGCACGATGTCCTTGATGTCGCCGCGCAGGATGCCGCCCTGGATGGCGGCGCCCATGGCCACCACCTCATCGGGGTTGATCTGCTGGTTGGGCGGCTTGCCGAAGATCTTCTGGACCGCCTGCATGACCAGCGGGCTGCGCGTCTGGCCACCGACCAGCAGCACCTCGTCGATCTCGTCCGGGCGCAGGCCGGCGCCCTCGAGGGCTTCGCGGCACGGCTCTTCGGTGCGCTGCACGAGATCGGCCACCAGGCGCTCGAAATCGGCCCGCGTCAGGGTGCGGGACAGGTGGCGCGGGCCGCTCTCGTCGGCGGAGATGAACGGCAGGTTGATCGGCGCCTCCTCGATCGCGGACACCTCGCACTTGGCCCGCTCGGCGGCCTCCTTGAGCCGCTGCAGCGCCATGCGATCGGTGCGCAGATCGATGCCGGTCTCGGTCTGGAACTCGGTGATCAGCCAATCCATGATCCGCTGGTCGAAATCCTCACCGCCGAGGAAGGTGTCGCCGGCCGTCGCCTTGACCTCGAACACGCCCTGCGACAGCTCCAGCACCGAGATGTCGAACGTGCCGCCACCGAGGTCGTAGATGGCGATCACCTTGTCGTCTGCCTCGCGGTCGATGCCGTAGGCCAGCGCGGCGGCGGTCGGCTCGTTGATGATGCGCAGTACTTCGAGGCCGGCGATCTTGCCGGAGTCGCGGGTCGCCTGGCGCTGCGAGTCGTTGAAGTGGGCCGGCACCGTGATGATCGCCTCGCCGCCCTCCTCGCCCAGCACCTCTTCGGAGAAGCCCTTCATCTCGCGGATGATGAAGGCGGAGATCTCTTCCGGGCTGTACTGCCGGTCGCGGATCTGGATCTTGACGTCGCCGTTCTCCGCCTCCGCCAGCGGGAACGGCAGTACCTCACGCGCCCGCTGCACTTCGGGGTCGGCGTACTTGCGGCCGATCAGGCGCTTGACGGCGAAGACCGTGTTCTGCGGATTGGTGATCGCTTGACGCTTGGCGATCTGGCCCACCAGCCGGTCGCCATCCTCCGTGAAAGCGACGATCGACGCCGTCGTGCGGCTGCCCTCGCGGTTCGACAGCACGCGCGGCGCGGCCACGTCGACCACAGCCACGCAGCTGTTCGTGGTGCCGAGATCTATGCCGAGGATCTTGGTCAAACGCTCAGTCCGTCTCCGGCTCCTCGGGCTGGTCGACCTGCGGCGGCTCCACCGCTGGTACCGCCACCTTCACCATGGACGGGCGCAGCAGCCGATCGTGCAGCGTGTAGCCGCTCTGCAGCTCGTCGTGGACGGTGGGCTCGTTGACGTCGGCGTCCTCGACGCGCATCACCGCCTCGTGCACCGAGGGATCGAACGGCTCGCCGAGCGCCGTCACCCGCTGGATGCCGTGGCGGCCCAGAGTGCGCTGCAGCTGCTTGCAGATCAGATCGACGCCCTGTTTGAGGTCCTCGACGCTGCCCTCCGAGTCCAGGGCCCGCTCGAGATTGTCGAGCACCGCGAGGATGTCCTGGGCGAGATCGGTCGTCGCGTAACGCGTCTCTTCGCGGCGCTCTCTGGCCACCCGCTTGCGGTAGTTGTCGAAGTCGGCCAGCGTCCGGACCGAACGGTCGCGGAGCTCGGCCAGCTCGGCCTGCAGCACCGCCAGATCGCCGCCGACATCTTCGGTGTCAGCTTCTCCCATGCCGGGACCCCGGGGCTCGCCGGCGGCTTCCTGCCTGCGCTCGACGGCTTCCAGCGCCTCGCGCATGGCTTCGTCGAGATCCTCGGTTTCCATGTTCTCGAGCTCGTACTCCCGCTCGTTGTCTTCTTCCGACTCGGCCGCCGTCTCATGCCCGGCCAGTTTTTCGTTTTCCATTCTCGGGTGTTGCTCCGTTACGCCATCGTGCGTTCCAACGCCTGGCTCAGACGGTCGCCCAGGTAGTTCACCAGCGGTATCACCGCCGCGTAGTCCATGCGCGAGGGCCCGAAGATGCCCATCCTGCCCCGGGTCTGATCGCCGGATCCGTAGCTCGTGGCCACCAGGCTGAAATCGAGATCCGAGGTCAGGTCGCTCTCCTGGCCGATGACCACCCGCACGCCCTCGCCCTCGATCATCCGGTTCAGCAGCTGAACCAGGCGGGCCTTGTCGGCAAACGTGTCGAGCAGCCGGCGGACTCTTTCGACGTCGGCCAGCTCCGGCCGCATGAGGATCGCGGAGGTGCCCTCGACCAACAGGTCGGGGTCGCCGGCGATCAGGGCCTGGCGAGCGAGCTCGATGGCGCTCGCCAGCAGCCGGTCCATCTGGGCGCGTTCCTCGGCCATCAGCCCGAGCAGCCGGTCGCGGATCTGACGCAGAGTCTGACCACCGAAGTTGTCCGTCAGGTAGTTGGAGATGCGGATCAACTCCTCGCGCGGCACCTGTCGCTGGATCTCGATCACTTTGCTGTCGACGAAGCCGCTGGCCGAGACCAGCACACACAGCGCCCGGCTGCCTGACAGCGGCACAAAGCTGATCGAGCGCAGCACCGTCTCACCCAGGGCCGGCACCACGACGATGCCAATCTGGTGCGAGAGCTCGGAAAGCAGGTGCGAGGCGACCGAGGTCAGCTCTTCGCCGCTGCCTTCGGGCGTCAGACTCTCGTCGATCTGCCTGCGCAGCTCGACCGGCACGCCGCGGCTCGGCATCAGCGAGTCGATGTACATGTGGTAGCCAGACTCCGTCGGCACCCGCCCGGCCGAGGTGTGGGGCTGCAAGAGCAGGCCGAGATCTTCGAGATCGGCCATGACGTTGCGAATCGTGGCGGCCGACAGACCGTGACGGCGCAGCTTGGCGACCCGTCGGGAGCTCACCGGCTCACCGGTGCCGAGAAAGGTCGCCACCACGTCCCGGAGGATCTCCCGATCCCTGGGAGTCAGCTGCGCGGCAGGCTCGGTGGCTTTGTTCATGGGGCTTCGGTGACCGGGTGAGGCGGGCGAACTGAGAGCGAATACTACCCTTCCCAGACGCCTGGGAAGCGACCTCCGACCCGCGGTTCGCCGCGGCAAGGCATTCTAACCCAGGCCCGTGCCCGGATGCCGCCGGGCCGGCCGGCCGCGGACCGACGCAGCGCACCCGCGGTGGTAGGATTCCGCCTGAACCTCCCTTGCCCCGGGCATATCGCGAGCATGGCCTCTTTCAACTACAGCACGATGCAGATGACGGCCAAAATCGTCTATTACGGTCCGGGTCTGGGCGGCAAGACGACGAATCTGCAGCGCATCTACGCTCACACGACGCCGGAGTCTCGCGGCGAGATGGTCTCGCTAGAGACCGAAGCCGACCGGACGCTCTTCTTCGATCTGCTGCCCCTCGAAGTCGGCAACATCGCCGGGTTTCGGACCCGCATCCAGCTCTACACGGTACCCGGCCAGGTCTTCTACAACACCACGCGCAAGCTGGTCCTCAAGGGGGCCGACGGCATCGTGTTCGTCGCCGATTCACAGCGTTCGATGCTGGAGGCCAACGTCGAGTCGCTGCGCAACCTCGAGGCCAACCTTGCCGAGCTCGGCATCCTGGTGGACACCATCCCGGTCTTCATCCAGTTCAACAAGCGCGACCTGCCCGACATCCTCTCGGTCGGCGAGCTCAACGGGAGCCTCAACTCGCGCGAGTGGCCACACCGGGAAGCGTCGGCGCTCAACGGTGTCGGTGTCTTCGAGACCCTGCGAGCCATATCGAAGATGGCGCTGGTTTCGCTCAAGAAGCAGCTCGAGGCGCCTCGACTGGGCCGCATACCGAACCGAGCCGCGGCGGCCGGGCGCGGCACCAGAGACACTCCCCGGGGAGCGGCGCCGGACCCGCGGCTTCTCATCACGCTCAACCCGGAGGAGTAGCCTTTAGCTCTCACCAGCCCGCTGCGGCGCAAAGCTATGCACACGAATCTGCCGCACGCAAGATCTCCGTTCGGCTGCGGTCGCTCGCCGAGCGACCCGGCGAGAAGCGCGGGCTAGCGGAACGGCGGCTCCCGGAGATGCGGACATGAAGTGCCCCTACTGCGGCGAGACCAAGGACCGGGTGGTCGACTCGCGCGAAGTCAGGGAGGGCGCGACGATTCGGCGACGGCGGCAATGCGCCATGTGCGGCCGCCGATTCACGTCCTACGAACGGATCGAGGACATCCCCTACATGGTGGTCAAGAACGACGGCAACCGCGAGGAGTTCGACCGCGGCAAGTTGCTGGGAGGCCTGCACAAGGCCTGCGAGAAGCGGCCCGTACCGGGGCGCCTGCTGATCGAGCTGGTCGACGCAGTGGAGCAGCAGCTGCACGAGCGCCGCGACCGCGAGATCAGCACCCGGGACATCGGCGAGATCGTCATGGAAGGGCTGCGCGACCTGGACCAGGTCGCCTACGTCCGCTTCGCCTCCGTCTACCGCAGATTCGAGGACATCGGCGAGTTCCTCGACGAGCTCAACGAGCTTCGCAGGGAAAGCTCGTGACCGCGATGACCGCCTCTCCATCGCAGCCGCCCGTCGAGACCGCGAAGCTGCCGGACATCATGCCGGTGCTGCCGCTCAAGGACGTCGTCACCTACCCGTTCATCATCCTGCCCCTGTCGGTCGGTCGCGAAAAGAGCGTCCGCGCGGTCGACCAGGCGCTTGCCGAGCACCGGGTGCTGATGCTCCTGACCCAGAGGAGTCCGCTGCTGGACGACCCGGGAGAGGACGACCTGCCGCGCTTCGGGACTGCCGCCTCCATCATGCGCATGCTCAAGCTGCCCGACGGCCGGCTGCGCATTCTCGTCCAGGGAGTCAGCCGGGCACGAGTGGAGCACTTCAGCCAGAGCGAGCCCTTCCTGCTGGCCAAGGTGCAGCCGGTTGAAGAGCGCCTCGCCGAGCAGTCGACGCTCGAGATCCAGGCCCTGATGCGCAGCGTCAAGGAGAACCTGGACCACGCGGTCAACCTGGGCAAGAGCATCTCGCCCGAGGTGATGATTATCGCCGCCAACCTCGACGACCCGGGTCGGCTGGCGGACCTGGCCGCCAGCAACCTCGACCTCGAAGTGTCCGAGGCGCAACAGATCCTCGAAACAACCTCGCCGTTCGAGCGCCTGGAGAGAGTCAGCGAGCTGCTGCAGCGAGAGCTCCAGCTGCTGACCATGCAGCAGGAGATCTCGATGCAGGCGCGCGGTGAGATGGACAAGAACCAGCGCGAGTTCTTCCTACGCCAGCAGATCAAGACGATCCAGGAGGAGTTGGGAGAGGGCGAGGAGCTGGCCACGGAGATCGCCGGCTACCGCCAGCGGGCGCGCAAGCGAGGCCTAACGGAAGAGGCGCTGGAGGAGCTCGAAAGGCAGATTCGCAGGCTCGAGCGGGGCCACCCCGACAGCGCCGAGAGCTCGGTCACTCGCACCTATCTCGACTGGCTCACCGGGCTGCCCTGGGGTCTGCGCAGCGAGGATCACCTCGACCTGGAGCACGCCCGCAAGGTGCTCGACGAGGACCACTACGACCTCGAGAAGGTCAAGGAGCGCATCATCGAGTATCTGGCGGTGCGTAAGCTGAACCCCGAGAGCAAGGGACCGATCATCTGCTTCGTCGGCCCGCCGGGGGTCGGCAAGACCTCGCTGGGCCGGTCGATCGCTCGGGCGTTGGGCCGCAAGTTCGTCCGCCTGTCGCTGGGCGGCATCCGCGACGAAGCCGAGATACGAGGCCACCGGCGCACCTACGTCGGGGCGCTGCCCGGCAGGATCCTGCAGGGCATCCACCAGGCGGGCAGCGGCAATCCGGTATTCATGCTCGACGAGATCGACAAGATCGGCGCCGACTTCCGCGGCGACCCGTCGTCCGCCCTCCTCGAGGTATTGGACCCGGAGCAGAACTCGACCTTCCGCGACCACTACATCAGCGCCGCGTACGATCTCTCGCAGGTGCTGTTCATCACCACCGCCAACCTTCTCGATCCGATCCAACCGGCCTTCCTCGATCGCATGGAGGTCATCCGTCTGAGCGGCTACACCGCCGCCGAGAAGCAGGAGATCGCCCGCCGCCACCTGATCCCCAAGCAGCTCGCCGAGCATGGACTCGGTCGCCGGCAGCTCAAGTTCACCGACGCCGCCGTGCGCCGCATCATCGTCGACTACACGAAAGAGGCGGGCCTGAGGAATCTCGAGCGCGAGTTGGCCGCCGTGTGCCGCAAGGTGGCGGTCAAGGTGGCCGCCGGCGACGACCGCCCGACCTCGGTGACCATTCCCCGGGTCGAGGAGCTGCTGGGCCCCGCCCGGCACTTCAGCGAAGAGCTGCTCAGCCGCGACCGCGTCGGCGTGGCCACCGGTCTCGCCTGGACGGCGGTCGGGGGCGATCTGCTCTTCATCGAGGTGCTGTCGGTGGCGGGCAAGGGAGAGCTGGTGCTGACCGGCCAGCTCGGCCAGGTGATGAAGGAGTCCGCCCAGGCCGCCCTCAGCTTCGCGCGCTCGCGCGCCAGCGACGAGGTGCCCCCCGAGTTCTTCACCCAGAACGATCTGCACATCCACGTCCCGGCGGGCTCGGTTCCAAAAGACGGCCCATCGGCGGGCATCACCATTGCCGCGGCGATCGTTTCGGTACTCAAAGAACTGCCTCTGGATCGCCGGTTGGCGATGACGGGCGAGATCACGCTGCGCGGCGAGGTCCTGCCGATCGGCGGCATCAAGGAGAAAGTGCTGGCGGCGCGCAGCGCCGGCGTACGCGGCATCATCGTGCCGCATCTCAACCAGCGTGACATCGGCGAGCTGGCGCCCGACCTGACAAAAGGCCTGACCATCCACTACGTGGAACACATGGACGACGTGCTGGCGATCGCCCTGCCCGGCCTTGCCGGCCGGCCACGCCGCCGCCCGGACCGGCGACGACGTGGCCGGTGAAGACCGGCTGATCGCCTGGCTGCGGCGGCAAAGGCGGCAGCGTGGCGACCACCTGCTGGGCGACGACGCGGCCGTTCTACCGGCTTCCGCGCCGGTCGTCACCGTCGACCAGCAGATCGCCGGAACTCACTTTCCGGACGATCTCGCGCCGCCCGTCGTCGCCCGTCGCCTGCTGGCGGTCTGTCTGTCGGACCTGGCCGCGATGGGCGCTGAGCCGCGCTACGCCATCCTGGCTCTCACGATGCCGGTAGGATTCGAGCCGCGCCCCTTCTTCACCGCCCTGCTCGCCGCCTGCGACCGCTTCGGAGTGGTCCTGGCCGGCGGCGACCTGGCCCGCGGTCCGGTCCTCGCCGCCGCCTTGACGCTCGCTGGCCGGCGCACGAAACGTGGCAGGATCGT
>CALZJC010000120.1 GCA_945787525.1 Thermoanaerobaculia bacterium
CCATCCAGATCCCCGACGGCAACAAGGTGAGCCTGGCCGAGGGTACCCGTGGCGTCATCACCCAGGAGCTGGGCGCCAGCTTCACGGTGATGACCGAGTTCGGCGCCATGTACCGCATCGACGAGCGCGACGCCGACGCCCTGGGCAAGGAGGTCGAGGCCTCGGATCTGCCGGAAGAGGCGCCAAGCGATCCCGAGGAGCTCGAGAAGCTGGTCTGGGATCAGATGCGTAAGTGCTACGACCCGGAGATCCCGGTCAACATCGTCGACCTGGGTCTGGTCTATGGCTGCGAGGTCACGCCGGCCGAGGACGGCGCGGGCCAGCGAGTGGACATCAAGATGACGCTCACCGCCCCCGGCTGCGGCATGGGACCGGTGCTGGCGGAGGACGTCAGGGTGCGGGTCGGCGAGATTCCGGGCGTCGGCGAGACCCGGGTCGAGGTCGTGCTCGATCCGCCCTGGAACCCCGGCATGATGACCGAGGCTGCGCGGCTGCAGCTCGGCTTCATGTAGGCATCGTAGTTCTGCGCGGGGCCGGGCTTCGCCTCCGGGTCGCCCCCCGGTCGCTTCGCTAGCTGCCTCAATGCTCCGCTCTCCGGGGGGCGCCCACTCCGGCTACGCCCTCCATTGGACGCATAACCCTGCGAGCCAACTCCTTCGGAGGGCGTAGCCGGAACGGCCATCCCGAGAGCGGAGCATTGAGGCAGCTAGCGGAGCGACGGGGTGGCCTGGAGGCGAAGCCCGGCCCAGCGCGCAGACGCCCTGTCTCTGCGACGGCCGGCCGGCTTGGAGTCGAGAGGCTGGCCCTCTGGTCGTGGAGCGGCAAGAAGACCAGCAGTGGACCTTGGTTCGGCCCGGCCGGTCGGGACGCCTAGCTGCGGAGGGGGGGAAACCGGCCCGGGTCGGCTTCGCGCATCAGCGCGTAGACTGCGTCGAAGACCCGCTCGCGGCTCGGTTTGCAGAAGTAGTCGCCGTCCGAGCCGAATGCCGGCCGGTGCGCGGCCGAGGTGACCGTCCGCGGCGGCGAGTCCAGCCACTGGTAGGCGCCCTGCTCCTCGAGCACCCGCTGCAGGATGTAGGCGGAGGCGCCCCCCGGCACGTCTTCGTCGAGCACCACGATGCGGCCGGTCTTGCGCAGCGACTCGCCGATCCTGCCCGGGCGGTCCAGCGGCAGCAGCGTCTGCACGTCGATCACCTCGGTTTCGATGCCGACCCGGGCCAGCAGCTCCGCCGCCGCCTCGGCGATGCGGCAGCAGGCGCCGTAGGTCACCAGGGTCAGATCGTCACCCTGACGCAGCACCTCGGGGACGCCCAGCGGCACTGTGAACTGATCGATGTTCTCCGGCGGCCGTTCCTTCACCCGATAGCCGTTGAGCACCTCTACCACCAGCGCCGGGTCATCGGCCTGGAGCAGGGTGTTGTACATACCGGCCGCCTGGGTCATGTTGCGCGGCACGCAAATCCACAAACCACGCAGAAGATGGACCAGCGCGCCCATCGGCGAGCCGGCATGCCAGACTCCCTCCAACCGGTGACCGCGGGTGCGAATGACCACCGGTGCTCGCTGGCGGCCGAAGGTGCGCCAGCGCAAGGTCGCCAGGTCGTCCGAGAGAATCTGCAGCGCGTAGAGCAGATAGTCGAGGTACTGGATCTCGGCGATCGGCCTGAAGCCGCGCATCGCCAGGCCGATGGCCTGGCCGACGATGGTCGCCTCACGGATGCCGGTGTCGGCTACACGCAGCTTGCCGTAACGCTTCTGCAAACCTGAAAAGCCCTGGTTGACGCCACCGAGCTGCCCGACGTCCTCGCCAAACGCCAGCAGCTGCGGTAGCCGCTCGAGGGCGGCGTCGAAGCACCGGTTGAGCACCTCGAAGCCGTTGACCAGCGGCGTGTCGCCCCGGTAGGCGGCGTCGACGACCGGCACGTGCAGCGCCGAGCCGGCGTCTGCCGCGTACAGGTGCTCACCGTAGCGAACCCTGCCCTCGGCCTCGAGCCGGCGCTGCCAGGAGCCGAGGCGGCGAGCCGGCGGCGAATCGAGACCGCCGGCGGCCACCCGCAGATCCTGTGCCGCCGCCAGCAGATCACGCCGCAGCGGCTGGGCGGCGCGGCCAAGGCGCTCACCGGTCTGCTTGGCGACCTCGGCCAGGCCGGGCTCTTCAGCCAGCGCGCCGGCGATGTCGAGAAACTCACGGCGCTCGTCCTCGAGCGGCGCGCGGTGGCGGCGCCACGCCAGGCGCTGCATCTCGCGCACCAGCTGCCGGTCCTCCTCCTGGCAGCGGTCGATCTCGGCCGGCTCGGCGATCTCCTTCTCCACCATCCAGCTGCGCATGCGGCGCAGACAGTCGTGGTCCTGCTCCCAGGCCAGCCGCTCGGCCGACTTGTAGCGCTCGTGGCTGCCCGAGGTGGAGTGACCCTGCGGCTGGGTCAGCTCGGTGACGTGCACGATCGCCGGCACATGCTCGGCCCGGACGATCTCGGCGGCGTTGAGGTAGGTCTCGCACAGCGCCGCGTAGTCCCAACCGCGCACGGAGTAGAGGTCGTAGCCGACCTCGCTGCCGGGCTGACGCTGGAAGCCGCGCAGCACGGCCGACAGGTTGCCGGCGGTGATCTGCAGATGGGTCGGCACGGAGATGCCGTAGCCGTCGTCCCAGATCGACAGCAGCAGCGGAACGCCCAACACACCGGCGGCGTTGATCGACTCCCAGAACAGGCCCTCGGCGCAGCTGGCGTCACCGATCGTGCCCCAGGCGACCTCGTTGCCACGATCCGAGAAGTCCGCCGCCGCCGCCAGCTCGGGCATCTCGCGGTACAGCCGCGAAGCCTGCGCCAGGCCCACCAGACGCGGCATCTGGGATGCCGTCGGCGACAGGTCCGCCGAGGAGTTGAAGCTCGCGGTGTGCTTCTCCCAGGAGCCTTCGCCATCCACCAGCGGGGTGGCAAAATGGGCGTTCATCTGGCGCCCGGCGGAGCTCGGCTCGCGGACCGGATCGGGATCGGCGTAGAGCTGGGCGAAGAACTCCTCGAGCCGCAGGCGCCCCAAAGCCAGCATCAGGGTCTGGTCGCGGTAGTAGCCCGAACGAAAATCGCCGCGCCGAAACGCACGCGCCAGAGCCACCTGGGCGACCTCCTTGCCGTCGCCGAAGATGCCGAACTTGGCCTTGCCGGTGAGCACCTCCTTGCGCCCCAGCAAGCTCGCCTCGCGGCTCTGAAAAGCTATCCGGTAGTCACGCAGGATGCTCTCACGGCTGAACTGGAGGGCCGGTTCACCGGTCGCCGGGCTGTGTTCTGGGGAGGCCATTCGCCCGGAATATTAGCACCCTGCCGGCGGCGCCCCTGCCAGCCCGACCGGCTCACCGATGATCGTCACGAGGAGCCGCAAATGGCTGGGGCTGCAAGGCTTGCGACCGCGGGCAGGTCAGCGTACCGTCCGCACGCCGAGCGGCCCGGCGGGAGCGAAACGCACCTTGTGCCGGCAGTCGCGGCTTCGCGGCGGACTATTGGTGACAAGATCGGGCTTGGATTCGTCAGCCCACCAGAGGCTGCGGGGGGAACTGTGATGGGCCTGCCAGAGCTTACGATCGGCATCGAGGAGGAGTACCAGCTGATCGACCCGGAGAGCCGGCAGCTGACCTCGTACGTGCAAGAGTTCCTCGAGGAGGGCCGGATGGTGCTCGAGGAGCAGATCAAGCCCGAGCTGATGCAATCCCAGATCGAGGTCGGCAGCCGCATCTGTCACTCGATCAGCGAGGCCCGCGACGAGGTGGTGCGCTTGCGCCGGACGGTCTCCGAAGTGGCCACGGGACACGGCCTGGTCGTGGCGGCCGCCAGCACTCATCCGTTCTCGAGCTGGAAGACCCAGGAGATCACCGCCGACGAGCGCTACCTCGAGCATCTCGCGGCGCTCGCCGAGGTGGCGCGGCGCATGCTGATCTTCGGCATGCACGTGCACGTCGGCATCGCCGATCGCGAGCTGCTGATCGACGTCATGGATCAGGCGCGCTACTTCCTGCCCCACATCCTGGCCCTGTCGACCAGCTCGCCTTTCTGGCATGGCCGCGATACCGGGCTCAAGTCGTACCGCTCGATCGTCTTCGAGAGCCTGCCGCGCACCGGGCTGCCGCCCGACTTCGGCTCCTGGGCCGAGTACGCGCGCTTTGTCGACATCCTGATCGACGCCGAGTCGATCGACGAGCCGACCAAGATCTGGTGGGACATCCGGCCGCACCCCAGATTCCCGACCCTCGAGTTCCGGGTGGCCGACATCTGCACCCGCGTCGACGAGACGATCTGCATTGCCGCCCTGCTGCAGGCGATCGTCGCCAAGCTGATCGTCCTGCGCCAGCGCAACCAATCCTGGCGCCGCTACCGCCACCACCTGATCGAGGAGAACAAGTGGCGCGCCATCCGCTACGGCGTCGAGGGCAAGCTGATCGACTTCGGCCGCGGCGGGGCGGTGCCCCTGTCGCAGCTCGTCGACGAGATGCTCGACTGGGTCGACGAGGTGCTCGACGAGCTCGGCTGTCGCGCCGAGGCCGAGTACGCTCGCAGCATCGTCGCGGGCGGCTCCAGCGCCGACCGGCAGCTGGCCGTCTGGCGTGAGACCGGCAGCCTGGAGACGGTGGTGGATCGCCTGGTCGAAGAGACGCTAGCTGGCTGCTAGCCTGACCTTCTCACCGATCGACGTAGCGAAACGTCGCAGCTGCTTGGAGATGCGAGGCTTGCGACCGAGGGCACCGCAAGCGTGCTCGAAGCACGCTGAGGATGCCCGACCGGAGCGTAACGCTGCAGATTCAGGCAGATACGGCGTTTCGTAGACGATTGGTGAAAAGGTCAGGCTAGCCCTGGCCTGCCTCTTCGAGGATGAGCCGCAGCAGATCGATGTTGAAGCGGTGGCCGCTCAGCCGGGCGGTGACCTTGCCGCGCAGCGGATAGCCCAACAGGTAAAGATCGCCGATGATGTCGAGGATCTTGTGGCGCACGAACTCGTCGGCGAAGCGCAGCTGGGTGTTGATCACCTCGTCCTCACCCACCAGGATGCAGTTGTCGATGCGGCCGCCCGAGCCCAGGCCGAGCTCGTTCATCATCTTGACGTCTTTGAGAAAGCCGAAAGTGCGGGCCGGCGCGATCTCCTGCTTGTAGGTGGCGAAGTCGGTCAGCTCGTACTCGTAGCTCTGCTCGCCGACCGGTGGCGGGTAGCGCAGGAGATAGGAGACCGCGAACCCGTCGTACGGCTCGACCCGCAGGCTCTTGCCCTCTTCGCCGGTCACCTCATAGGGGCGGTCGATGACCACCTCGTGTCGCCGCACCGGCTGCTCCACGACGCCAACCTCCTCCAGGGTGTGACAGAACTCCAACGCCGACCCGTCGAGGACCGGGATCTCGCCGTGCACCTTGACCAGCAGATTGGTGACTCCGGCGGCATGCAGGGCCGAGAGCAGATGCTCGACGGTGGAGATCGTCGCCTCGTCGTCGCCCTCGAGCGTCGTGGCATAGGTCGTCTCGCCCACCGAGGCGACGTGCGCCGGGATGCGAGTGTTGGTCGGCAGAGTGACGAAATGGATGCCGTGGTCGGGCGGCAGCGGCTGGAGCGACATGCCGGTGCGGCGCCCGGAGTGCAGGCCGAGGCCGTAGAGCACGGTGCTCTGGCCGATCGTGCGCTGCGGCTCGGTGCCTTCGGCCACCAGCGCGAAACGCGGCGGCGGCTCCCGCCGGCGGTCGGTCTCGAGCCGGTCGGTGCCCTGCTCGGCCGGCGTCAGCAAGCCGCCGTCGGTACCGGCCGACTGGCGGAACCGCAGACCGCCGTTCACCGCTTCCACCGCCTGGCCGTAGGACAGCGGCTTCTCGAGATAGTCCAGGGCACCCATCTTGAGTGCCTTGACCGCCGTCGAGGTGGTGCCGTGGCCGGACATCATCACCACCGCGGCCGCCGGGTCGTGCTCACGGATCGCCTGGAGAGTCTCGAGACCGTCCCGGTCCGGCAACCAGATGTCGAGAAAGACGACATCGGGATCCCGCTCCCGGTACAGCGTCAGGGCCTCTTCGCCGCTGCCGGTCTCGATCGTGTCGAACCCCTGGTCGGACAGCACTCCCGCCAGCGTCTCGAGGATCCCCGGTTCGTCGTCGACGATGAGGACCAGTCCTTTGTCGGTCATTCCGATCCTCCCAGGCCGTGATTATTCCACGGTAACCCCGCAGATTCAGGCGGCTACGGCGTTTCGCTGACGATTGGTGAGAAGGTCAGGCTAGGATCGGCCTACCCGAAAGGAGGCGTCACATGGCCGTGGTCGTACTTCCCACTCCTCTGCAGGCCCGCGCCGGCGGCGCCGAGCGCGTACCGGTCGAGGCGAACACCGCCGGCGAGGCTTTGCGCGCGCTCGAGGTGCGTTGCCCCGGCCTGCGGGGCTGGATCCTCGACGAGCGCGGCCAGTTGCGCCAGCACGTCAGCCTCTTTGTCGGCGACGCGCCGGCCGAGCCCGGGCGCAAGATGGCCAGCGACGAGGAGCTCTGGGTAGTGCAGGCGATCTCCGGCGGCCTGGGCGAGGTCGAGCTGCTGGTGGGGACCAAGAAGGGCCTGATCGTGCTGCGCGGTCCGCGTGGCGGCCGTCTGCGGGCGGTGCATCGAGCCTTTCCCGGCCAGGTCGTCGAGTACGCCATGCGGGACCCGCGCACCGGCAGCTGTTTTGCCTCGGTCACCCACGGCCAGTTCGGTCCCCATCTCCATTTCGCCGCCGACCCGACAGGCGAGTGGCAGGAGGCCGAGGGCCCGGCCTTCCCCGAAGGCACCGAGAGCTCGGTGTCGCGCATCTGGATCGTCGAGCCGGGCGCCGCGGAGGGCGAGGTGTGGGCGGGGGTGGCGCCGGCGGCCCTGTTCCACAGCCGCGACGGCGGCGTCAGCTGGCGGCTCAACCGCGCTCTCTGGGACCACCCGACCCGCGCCCGGTGGGAGGGCGGTCTGGGCGGCCTCTGCCTGCACTCGATCTGCCCGTGGCCGGGCGAGCCGCGACGACTGGCGATCGGCATCTCGGCCGCCGGGGTCTGGCTGACCGACGACGGCGGCGACTCCTGGCGCCGCGGCGTCGACGGCCTGGTGCCGGCGTATCTTCCCGAGGAGGTCCGAAAGGACACCCTGCAGCACTGTGTCCACAAGATGCGGCGCTCACCGACCGAGCCGGCGACCCTGTTCATGCAGTACCACGGCGGCGTCTACCGGTCCGACGACGCCGGCGCCAGCTGGCAGGACATCGGGGTGGTCAACGGCCTGCCGTCGCAGTTCGGCTTCCCGCTGGCGATCCACCCGCGGGATCCCGATCGGGCCTGGGTCATCCCGCTGGTGGCGGACGTCGACCGGGTGCCGCCCGAAGGCCGTTTGCGGGTCTGGGAGACCGCGGACCGGGGCTCCAGCTGGATCGCCCGAGGCGACGGTCTGCCGTCCGAGGGAGCCTACCTGACCGTTCTGCGGCAGGCGTTCTGCGACGACGGCGCCGAGCCTCTGGGCCTCTGGTTCGGCACCGAGTCGGGCACCGTGTTCGGCTCGGTCGACGCCGGCGCCAGCTGGTTTCTGGCGGCGGAGCATCTGCCGAAGATCACTTCGGTCCAGGCGTCGTGAGCACCGACCTGGCTCCTCCGCCACGCCGCGTGCGGCGGACCGACGGAGCCCTGCGGCTGGCGGGTACGGTGCTGATCCCAGCCGATGGCGACCCGGCCGTCCAACCGGCCGCCGAGCGGCTGGAAGAGGGCCTGGCAGAGGCAGGCGTCGCACCGCGTCGCGCTCAACCCGGCGCCGACCACCACCCGACCGATACGGCCGTACTTCTTCGCCTCGACCCATCGGTGGCGGCGGGTGATCCGGCAGGCTACCGGCTGGAGGTCAAACCCACCGGCGCCGGGATCACCGCCGCGGCCGGGCCGGGCCTCTACTACGGCGCCGAGACCCTGCTCCAGTGGCTGACGATCCACTCCCCGGCCGAGCGCCGGGCGCCGGCCGATCTGCCCTCGGTCCTGATCGATGACCGGCCGGGGTTCCGTCACCGCGGCCTGCTGCTCGACATCAGCCGCAACCGGGTGCCGACCCTCGACTCGCTGCTCCGGCTGGTCGACACCATGGCGGCGCTCAAGCTCAACCAGCTGCAGCTCTACACCGAGCACACCTTCGCCTACCGCGGCCACGAGATCGTCTGGCGGGACGCCAGCCCGCTGACCGCCGACGAGGTGCGCGCACTGGACGCTCACTGCCGGCGGCGGTTTGTCGAGCTGGTGCCGAATCAGAACAGCTTCGGGCACCTGCACCGCTGGCTCAAGCACGAGTCCTACCGCCACCTCGCCGAGGTGCCCGAAGGCATGCCCCACCCGTTCGGCGACGATCCGGAGCCGTTCAGCCTCTGCCCCATCGACCCCGCTGCGGTCGATCTGCTGGGTGACCTGTACGGCCAGCTCCTGCCGCATTTCACCAGCCGCCAGTTCAACGTCGGCTGCGACGAGACCTTCGACCTCGGCAAGGGCCGGTCCGCCGAGGCCTGCCGCGAGCGCGGCACCGGCCGGGTCTATCTAGACTTCCTGCGCCAGCTGCACGCGCTGGCCGCCGGCCACGGCCGCAAGCTGCAGTTCTGGGGCGACATCCTGGCCGGGCGGCCCGAGCTGTTGAGCCAGGTACCGGGCGACGCGGTGGTGCTCGATTGGGGCTACGAGGCCACCCACCCGTTCGGCGAGCGCGCCGCGGCCCTGGCCGCCGCCGGCCTCGAGTTCTACCTCTGCCCCGGCACCAGTAGCTGGAACAGCTTCGCCGGACGCCTGGACAACGCCCTGGCCAACCTGGCCGAGGCGGCCCGGGCCGGCGCAGAGCACGGCGCCAGCGGCTACCTGATCACCGACTGGGGCGACTTCGGGCACCTGCAGCCGCCGCCGGTGAGCTGGCCGCCGCTCTTGGCAGGCGCCGCCTTCGCCTGGCGCCCCGAGACCGCCGACGATCCAGCATCCCTGCCGCTGCCGAAGCTGGTCGACCGCTTCGCCGAGCGCCAGCTCGCACCCGGCACCGGCGAGATCCTGGCGGCGCTCGGCAACGCCTACCGCGAGGCCGGGGTCACGCCGATGAACGCCTCGGCCCTGTTCAAGCTGGTGATCTTCGCCCATCGCAAGCTGGGCGACGTCGGACTGGGCGAGCTGACGCCGGCGGGGCTGGACCGGGCGGTGACGGCCGTCGCCGAGGCGACCGAACGGTTGGCGGCGCTCGACGCAGCGACCGAGTCGTCACGACTGGTGCGGCGCGAACTGAGCTGGGTGGCGGAGATGATGCGCTTCGCCTGC
>CALZJC010000121.1 GCA_945787525.1 Thermoanaerobaculia bacterium
CCTGGTGGCTCAGCGGCGGCCGGGCGGCGTCCTGCGCATCGTGCGCTACTCCCCCTCCGACGGCGTTCTCGACACCGTTTTCGAGGAGCCGGACCATCACAGCTTCCACGCCCGGGCGGTCGCTGCGCGACCCGAGCCCGATGGCCGGTCGAGCACGGTCCGTCCCGAGGCCCCCAACGGCAAGCTCTTCGGCCTCGACGTGTACGAGAGCGACACGGTTGTCGCCGGGCTCCCGCGAGGCAGCGCCCGGCGTCTTCGGGTGATCGAGGGTGTGCCGTTGAAGGGGCCGGAGCTCCTGTCGGCCGAGCCCACCGCTGCCGCGGGCCGCTCGAGCCGGATGTTCCGCCGGCTGCTGGGCGAGGCGCCGGTCGAAGAGGACGGCTCGTTCCATATCGACGTTCCAGCCGACCTGCCGGTCCAGCTCCAGCTTCTCGACGGCGACGGCGTCGCCCTCGCCAGCTGCGACTGGATCTGGGTCAAGCAGCGCGAGTTTCGCGGCTGCATCGGCTGTCACGAGGACCCGGAGCTGACGCCGCCGAACCGCTTCGTCGAAGCCGCGAAGCGACCCGCAACCGAGCTGACGCTGACGCCGGAGCGCCGCCGCACGGTCACCTTCGTCGACCACGTCGTGCCGGTCCTGCAGGGCAAGTGCCGGTCGTGCCATCAGCATGATGGTTCACGGCTGGCTCTCGCGGGGCTGGACGGGACCGCAGGGCGGCTGGCGGTGTATCGAGACATGCTGGGCGCCGCCGGGTCGGAGATCGATTCGGCCCCGGGCGAAGAGCGCCCACTGATCCGTCCCGGTAGCGCTCGCACCAGTCCGCTGATCTGGCGGATTCTCGGCAGGGCCGGTGGCGGCGCCGAGGGACGCGCGGCGGAGTCCGAAGCGGGCGTTGCCACGGATCACCGGCAACTCCTCGACAATGCGGAGAAGACCGTGCTCATCGAGTGGGTCGATCTGGGCGCCCAGTGGACCTCCGGCGCCAGCTTGCGAGCAGAGCCATGAAAGCGCGACTGACCGTCCTGATCCTCCTGCTGCTGCCGGCCGCTCGAGCAGGCGGTCAACAGCGGCCGGAGCCGGCACCGGCGGTTGCCGCTCCGGCGATCTTCTTCACCGACGTCACCGAGCCGGCGGGAATCGCCTTTCGGCACTCTTTCGGCGACCAGGAGCTGAGCAATATCGTCGAAGGCACCGGTCCGGGTGTCGCCTTCTTCGACTACAACGGCGACACACTGCCCGATCTCTACTTCTTGAACGGCGCCTGGCACGGCGAGATCAGCGACAACAGGAGCCGGACCCTCAGGGGGCAGCTCACCAACGCCCTCTACCGCAACAACGGCGACGGCACGTTCACCGATGTCACCGGGGAAGCGGGAGTCGGCGACAAGGGCTACGGCATGGGCGCCGCGGCGGCCGACTATGACGGCGATGGGGATCTGGATCTCTATGTCCTGAACTACGGGCCCAACGTCCTCTACCGCAACAACGGCGACGGCAGCTTTACGGATGTCACGCAGGAGGCCGGTCTCACCGAACCGTTGTGGAGCGTCGCCGCTCCCTGGCTCGACTACGACCGGGACGGGGATCTCGATCTCTACGTGGCGAACTACCTGGAGTACGACAAGGGCGCGTTTCGGGACTACTACGCGGCCCAGGCCTACCCGGGCCCCCTGGCCTACGAAGGCCAGCCGGATCATCTCTATCGCAACAACGGCGACGGCACCTTCACCGACGTCACGACCGAGACGGGAGTCCTCGCCGCCGGCGGCCGGGCGATGAGCGCCGTCGCCGTGGACCTCGACCTCGACGGGGACGACGACGTCTATGTGGCCAACGACGCGATGTCGAGCGCTCTCTGGCTCAACGACGGCACCGGCCGGTTCACCGACCAGGCAGGGCCGCAAGGGCTGGCCTTCGGCGAGGGAGGCCAGGGCGCGTCGTCGATGGGACCTGCGGTGGGCGACGCCGACCGAAACGGGCTGCTGGACGTCTGGATCCCCGACATGGGTTACGGCACGCTTCTCAGCCAGCGGGAAGAGGCGCTCTACGTGGATGTGACCGCGCAGACCAACCTGACGCTGATCTGTGGCCAGTACACCGGCTGGGGGAGCGGCCTGGTCGACTTCGACAACGATGGCTATCTCGATCTGTTCGTGGCGAACGGCAACGCCCACCATCTCTACACCGAGGAAGACGTGCTGGCGCGCAATGACGGCCGGGGCCGCTATGTGGACGTCGCCAGGACCGGCGGCGAGTACTTCCGGCAGAAGTTCGTCGGCCGCGGCGCCGCCTTCGCCGACTTCGACAACGACGGCGACATCGACGTGGTGGTGGCCAACCTGGCGGAACGGCCGAGACTGCTGCGCAATGACAGCGAGAATGCAAACCACTGGCTCAAGGTCGTGCCGCTGCTGGCCAACGGCAGGACGACGGCGCTGGGAGCCCGGGTCACCGTGACGGCGGGCTCGATGCGGTCGGTTCATCCGGTGCACGCCGTCAGCGGCTATCTCTCCGCCAGCGATCCTCGAGCCCATTTCGGCCTCGGATCGGCAACCCATGCCGATCGCGTCGAGATCCGCTGGCCCGACGGCGAGGTGCAGAACCTCGACGGCGTGGCAGCCGATCAGATCCTGGAGGTGGTGCAAGATGCGCCATAAGCCGATCGGACCGATCGCAGTGGGGGTCGTGAGTCTGGCTGCCGCCGCGCTGTGGCCCAGCGGCGCGGAGTCGCAGCCCAGAGAACCGGTCTACGTCGGGGTGCGGGTCTGCAGCGAGTGTCATGAGGGACCTCGGGCCGGGCACCAGTTCAGCATCTGGAGGCAGTCCGCTCATGCCAAGGCGTTCGCCACCCTGGCGCTGCCCGTATCAGAGGAGATCGCCCGCATCAGCGGCATTCCCGAGCCACCCCATCGAGCGCGGGTCTGCCTCGGGTGTCACGCCACCGGCGCCGACTCGGAGGAGTGGGAGCGCGACGAGACCTTCCGGATCGAAGACGGCATCCAGTGCGAAACCTGTCACGGACCCGGCAGCGAGTACATCGATGCGGCGGTGATGAGCGACCCGCAGCTGGCCATGGAGCGCGGCCTCCGCATGCCGGATGCGACGCAGTGCATGATCTGCCACGCCCCCAAGGGATCCCATGAGGCGGTTCTCGCCGGCAGACCGTGGGAGGTGGGGAGCGCGATGCAGAGCATCGCCCACCCCAAGCCTCGAGAGGCGAGCGCCGCTGCGGCAGTCGGCTCGCAAGGTACGGAGCCTCTGCTCGGCACCAGCGAGCGTCGCTATGCCGGGGTCGACAGGTGCGCCCTCTGCCACTCGGGGCCCGGGATGGGCTTCCAGTTCAGCAGGTGGCGGATGGGTCCCCACGCCCGGGCCTATGCTGTTCTGGCGACGCCCGCAGGCTACGAGATGGCGCGCAGGTCCGGGGTCGCCGGGGATCCTCAGGCGAGCTACGCGTGCTTGCGCTGCCACGCGACCGGGGCCGGTTTCGAGAGCGCCAGCTTCGAAGACGACTTCGATCCGCGGGACGGGGTGCAGTGCGAGAGCTGCCACGGCGCCGGCGCGGACTACTCGCCGGAAGCGGTCATGCTCGACAAGGTGGCCGCCAAGGCCGCCGGCCTGCTACAGCCGTCCGCCGAAGTCTGTCTGTCCTGTCACCAGCAGGGCCACGCCGGATCGCCATTCGACTACGAGGCCGCGGTCGCTCGCATCGCTCACCCGACTCGACCGGCGGTCGCGGCCGGCGTCAACGAACCGCGATACAAGACGCCGGTCAACCTGGCGCTGACTCCCGACGGGCGCGAGCTCTGGGTGGCCTGTGAGGCCTCCTCCTCGGCGGTCGTCATCGATACGCGAACCGCCGAGAAGGTGGCCGAGATCGGGGTCGGAGGCCAGCCTCACGACGTGACGTTCACTCCCGACGGCAGCATCGCCTACGTCACCAATCGGCTCGACGACAGCCTCTCGGTCATCGACGTCGGGAGCCGGCAGGTCGTCTCGACCGTCGAGGTGGGAGACGAGCCGCACGGTGTCCTCACCGACCGCACCGGTCGTCGCCTGTTCGTCCTCAACAGCGGCCAGGACAGCATCTCGGTTCTCGACGGCGAGACCCTGGAGGAGAGCAAGCGGCTGGTCGCGTCCCGGGTCCCCTGGTCCCTGGCGCTATCTCCCGACGGCGGGACGATGCTGGTGACCAACACCCTGTCCCGGTTCACTCCTCCCCGCACACCGCCGCTGTCGGAGATCACGGTCGTGGATATGGACCGGGCGGTCATCGCGGATCGCGTCGTCGTGCCGGATGCCAACCTTCTCCAGGGAGTCGCCTGGCACCCCAGCGGTGAATACGCCCTGACCACCATGAACCGCACCAAGAACCTGGTGCCGATGACCCGCCTTCTCCAGGGCTGGACGATCACCAACGGGATCGCCATCGTCTGGCGCGACGGTCGCGTCGATCAGGTGCTGCTGGACCGGCCCGACATCGCCTTCCCTGACGCCGCGGACGTCGCGCTGACCCCGGACGGTCGTTACGCGCTGGTCAGCAGCAGCGGATCGGACCGCGTCGCTATCGTGGATCTCGACAAGCTCATCGGCATGCTCGACGCGGCTTCGGCCGAAGAGCGTGAACGGGTCTTCCCCAATCATCTCGCCAAGTCCACCGAGTTCGTCAGCTCTTTTGTCGAAACGGAGGCCAGCCCCCGGGGGCTGGCGATCTCGCCGGACAGCCGGACGGCCTATGTGGCCAACGCCCTCGACGACTCGGTCACGGTCATCGACCTGGAGAGCTCGACCGCGGTGCGGCGCATCGACCTCGGCGGGCCGCGGGAGATCTCACAGACCCGCTGGGGAGAGATCCTCTTTCACAGCGCCGACATCGCCTTTCGGCGGCAGTTCTCCTGCCACACCTGTCACCCGGACGGCCATGTCGACGGCATCACCTACGACATCGAACCGGACGGCATCGGTGTGGATCCGGTCGACAATCGCACTCTCAGGGGCATCTACGACACGGCCCCCTTCAAGTGGACGGGGCTCAATCCGAGCCTGCAGCGGCAGTGCGGTCCGCGCCTCTCCGTATTCTTCACCCGGCTCGCCCCGTTTGCCCCGGACGAGCTCGCGGCCCTCGAGCGCTACATCACGACCATCCCGCGACCGCCGAACCGGTACCGGGCCCTGGGTGCGCCGCTGACCGAGGCGCAGCGGGCCGGCAAACGGGTCTTCGAGCGCACCCACGCGAGCGACGGCCGCCGCCTCGCCGCCAGCGAGCGCTGCGTCACCTGCCATCCGGGACCGCTGTACACCGACCGGCAGAAGCACGACGTCGGCACCAAGGGCGAGCTGGACCGGAGCGGGCTCCTGGACACGCCGCATCTGACCAACATCTACGACTCGGCACCCTATCTCCACGACGGAAGATCGGTGAGCCTGGAAGAGATCTGGACGCGCTTCAACACCTACGACCAGCACGGAGTCACCAACGATCTCACCAAGGACGAGCTGAATCACCTGATCGAGTTCCTCAAAACGCTCTAGCCCGACTGGGAGACACCCCATGCGCCTTCTCCTGATTCCCTCACTGCTGCTGGCCGTGCTGCTCGCCCCGGCGCCGCTGGTGACCGCCGAGCCACCCGCGGCCACTCGACCCGCCGGGCAGGATAGCGACCCTGGACTGCCCTTCATCTACACCCGGTGGGAGCAGTACACGGTCGAGGACGGCCTGCCCAACGACCACATCTTCGCCGTCAAAGCCGACGGTCCGTGGATCTGGATCGGCACCGAAGGTGGCCTCGCCCGCCTCGACAAGAGAACCGGCGAGATTCGCTCCTGGACGGAAGAGGACGGCCTTCCCTGGCGGGTGGTCTCGGCAATCGACGTCAATCCCCTCACCGCCGAGGTCTGGCTGGGTCTGTTTGGTGGCGGCCTGGTGCGCTTCAGCGGCGGCCGCTTCGATCACTTCCATCAGCTCAACAGCGGTCTGGTCAACGACGTCGTCTATGGCGTCTGCATCGAGAACGACAACGTCTGGGCGGCGACCACCGCCGGGGCCAGCCGCTACGACACGATCACCGGAGAGTGGACGATCTTCACCGAGAAGAACGCCCCGATGGAGGAGATCTGGAACTACGGCTGCAGCTTCGACGACGGCAAGATGTATCTCGGCGTGTGGGGCAGTGGCGTGCTCGAGTTCGACGTGGCGACCGAGACCTGGAAGGACTATCTGGACCCCGACGGCGAGATGGAGATCGACCTCTATCGCGACGACGGCATCGTGCACGTGATCACCACCGGAGTGAGCGCCGTCGACGGCACCTTCTGGGCAACCACCTACTTTGGCGCTTCGCGCTACGACGGGCGCCACTGGCGGGGCTACTTCAAGAAGGACAGCGGCGCGCCGAGCGACTTCCACAACGCCATCAAGGCCCGCAGCGCCAATGAAGCCTGGTTCAGCACCGACAAGGGACTCGGTGTCGTCGCCGATTTCCCGACCGACACCTGGGTGGTCTACACCACCGATCACCGCAGTCACACCGGCCGGGCGGTGGTCAGCCGGGGCGGCCAGGTGGTGGAGACCATCTCCATGTCGCCCAACCTCCCGCACAACTATGTGCTGTGGACCGAGTTGGACGGTGACGACGTCTGGGTCGGTACATCCAAGGGGTTGGCGCACGGCATCGGCAAGGGCTACTTCCCCGGGCTGCGTCGCAAACCGGTGAAGGCGCAGTCGGTCGAGAGCTCCGAGATTCGAGGTGGAGAATGAGAGAACAACGCCGCTGCCGCGTCTGCCTGGCCTGGGTCGCCCTGTTGGCCGCCACCATGACCCCCTCGGGGGCACTGACCGAAGAGCCGCCCGGCGCCAGCGAAGAGAAGCCGCTCGACACCGAGACCGTTCTCGAGGCTATCGACGTCGACCCCTACGAGGTTCCGGATCTGCCGCTCAAGAAGAGCTCCACCTATGCCTCGTCACCGGCTGACGTGTCGCCGTACGGCCATGTAACCCCGTTCCAGGAGCACTTCCTGGAACAGATGGAGTACACCGGTCCCGGTCGTGCGATCCCCGAGCCCGAGCATGTCGATACCGTGAAAATCGGCTTCCTGGGCCCGATCGAGCCGACCGTTTCGGTGGCGACCGGTGGCAAGAGCCATGAAGAGCCGCTGGGGATCGCCATGCTGCGCGGGGCGCGTCTGGCCATCCAAGAGGCCAACGCGGCCGGCGGCTACCGCCGCCGGCAGATCCCGTTCGAGCTCGTCGTGCACAACGACAACGGCCTGTGGGGCGCCTCCGGAAACGAGATCGTCGACCTGGCGTACAAGGAAAAGGTGTGGGCGATTCTCGGCACCATCGACGGGGCCAACTCCCACATCGCCATCCGCGTCGCTCTCAAGGCCGAGATCCCGATGATGAACACCGGCGACACCGACCCGACATTCATCGAGACGAACATCCCCTGGGTCGCCCGGTGCATCGGTGACGACCGGCAGCAGAACTACCTGCTGCTCGACTATCTGTATCGCAAACAGGGTCTGGAACGGGTGGCGATCATGCGCGCCAGCAATCGCTACGGCCGCTTCGGAGTGCGGGAGCTCCTCGACGGCAGCCGCCGCCTGGGCCGTCCCGTCGTGATGGAGATGGCCTACCGCGTCGGGGCGGCGGATTTCTCGCTACAGATCGACCGCATCGCGGCCGCCGAGCCCCAGGCCATCGTGCACTGGGGCGATGCGGTCGACGGGGCCCGGATCCTGAACCAGATGCGCGCCCGCGGGCTCGATCAACCGTTCTTCTGCTCCGACCGCTGTGTCTCGGATGAATTCGTGCAGCTGGCCGGCGAGCATGCCTGGCAGGTTCTGTCCACCTTTCCCGGGAATCCGGATCGGCAAGACTCCGAGCTCGAGGCCTTTCGCGAGCGCTTCGCGGAGCGCCACGGTGTCGAGCCCGGTACCTACGCCGCCCACGCCTACGACGGCATGAACCTGTTGCTGTGGGCGATCCAGAACGCCGGGCTCAACCGGGCCAAGATCCGGGATCTTCTCGCCTATCGCAGCGAGCCGTGGCCCGGGGTCACCGGCGAGATTCCCCTGAACGCCGTCATGGACGATGCCGGAGAGGTGTTCTTCGCCCGCTGGGACGGGAGCCGGTGGCGCTACTCCTCGCGCCAGGATCTCGGCATTCCCGGCGGTCGGATCGAGCCGCGAGATCGCCAGGCCGAGGCGGAGTCGGGGCCATCTCCTGCGGGAGGTGGCCCATAGCTCCGCGGGTCTGCGGGGCGCTGCTGGCGCTGGCCCTGTGGAGCGCGGCCAGCGTGCACGGCCAGGGGCCGACGGCGAGGGTGCACTCCGGCGACGCTCCTTTCCACGACTTCCGGCGGCAGACGCTCGAGTACGCCGGGCCGCGGAGCGTCGACGAAGTCCCGCAAGGGCTGACCCGGGTCGCGATCGGCTGGTTCGGGCCGTCCGATCCGGCTCCTGCGGTCCATGGCGACCTCTGGGCCGCGGCTCAGCTGGCCGTCGAAGAGGCCAACCGGACCGGCGGCTGGAACGGTCTTCCTTTCGAGCTGCTCCCGAGATGGT
Organism: Thermoanaerobaculia bacterium; assembly: GCA_945787525.1. Lineage (GTDB taxonomy): Bacteria > Acidobacteriota > Thermoanaerobaculia > Multivoradales > JAHEKO01 > CALZJC01. The sequence continues at coordinate 8,567 of CALZJC010000121.1, forward strand.
CGGCGGACGTCTGGGGCAGCGGGGTCTCGCAGGTTGCGCGCCTGGTCTACGAAGACGGCGCCTGGGCGATTCTGGGCTCGGTGGACGGTGCCTCGACTCACCTCGCCGAACAGATCGTCGCCAAGGCTCGGCTCTCGCTGGTCAGCCCGGTCAGCACCGACGAGTCGGTGAACCTGGCCGGAGTGCCCTGGATGTTCTCGGTCGCTCCGGCGGATCATCAATGGGCTCCGGCTCTGGCGGCGAGCCTGATCGGGGCCGTGGGCGACGAGTCGTTCGTCCTGGTCACCACCACCGATCACGATTCCCGGCTGGCCACCGCGGCCCTGCTCGACGCACTGGACGGCTTCGACCGGGGTCCCTCGCTACGGCTGGATCTGCGTCCCGGAGCCACCGCCCTCGACGAGCGGCTTGCCCGTCTCGCCTTGCACCGGCATGCCGCGCTCCTCCTGGTCGCCGGCCCAGAGGACGGAGCCCGGCTGTTGCTGGCCCTTCGCGCCGCCGGCTACGAGGGGCCGATCTTCGGGAGCCCCCGACTCGCCCGCCGGCTCTGCCTCGAGGCCGCCGGTGAGGCCGCCGACGGCCTGCGGCTGCCCCTGCTGGGCAGACCGGCCGCCGATTCGGAGGACGGCCGCAGGTTCGCGACTCTCTTTCAACTGCGGACGAATTCCGATCCTGATTGGGCCGCGGTCCACACCA
>CALZJC010000122.1 GCA_945787525.1 Thermoanaerobaculia bacterium
TCTGTTGCCGGCGCCGGCGGCGATGGAGGCCCGGTTCTTGATCCCGGCCGGCTCGTCACGCCGCCAACCGGCCGAGAAGTACCAGAACCAGCGGTCGGAGATGCGCCGATCGAAGCGTGCCTCGAGGTCGTAGCGCTCGGCGGTCACCGAGGTCGTCGAGCTCTCGACGAGCTGGGCGTCGGCCGCTGAGAGGCCAATGGCGGTGCGCTGGAGATCGGTTGTCGAGGCTCGCAGAGCGCCGACGGTGAGCTTGAGCCGCGACCGGCTCCAAACTCCGCGCAGCGTGTTGCGCAGCGAGAAGGTCTCGGATTGCGAGTTGCCATCGGTGGCCACCAGCGAAAGCTCGGCTTCGTCGAACCATCCGGTCTTGGGCTCCTCCTCATCCTGCGCCGCCGCCGGCGCGGCTCCCAGCATCAGGACCGCCACTCCACAGATGATCCATCTCCCCATGGGTCGGCCATGACGGCCGCCACTGCTACCAAGCATGTCGTTCTCCCTGTTTTCGGCCGATGACCCTCGGCCGCGGCAGGTGGAGTTTAGCCCGAGCCCCTCGCTCATCGTCCACCAAACGCCGTATCCGTCTGGATCTGCCGCCCGAAGCTCTGGTCGCTCCATTGTCGGCGTTAGACTGTCGGCAGCGTGCCCCAACTCGACGGCCTGCCGACACCGGCCCTGCTGCTGGATCTCGACCGACTGGAGGCCAACCTACGAGACATGGCGGACCGCGCCCGCCGGCTGGACGTCTCCCTGCGGCCCCACTCCAAGACCCACAAGTGCATCGAGATCGCCCGCCGTCAGGTCGAGCTCGGGGCGCGCGGGCTGACCGTCTCGACCTTGTACGAGGCGCGTCTCTTCGCCAAGCACGGCTTTGAAGATCTGACCTGGGCCTTCCCGCTGGTGCCGGCACGGCTGGCGGAGGCCGTCGAGCTGGCGGGCCGGGTCGAGCTGGGCCTGGTGATCGACGCGCCCGAAACGCTGCGCGCCCTCGAGGCCGCCAGAGCTCCGGTGCGGGTCCTGCTCAAGGTCGATTGCGGCTATCACCGGGCGGGAGTCGATCCCGCCGGTCCGGACGTCCTGGAGCTGGCGCAGGGCATCGCCGGCGCCCCGCGGCTCGTCTTCGGCGGATTGCTGACCCATTCCGGCCACGCCTACAAGGGCAACCGCCTGGCGGTTGCCGGCCAGGAGCGCGACGTCATGGTGCGCTGCGCCGAGCGGCTGCGCGCCGCCGGCATCGAGGTGCCGCTGGTCTCGGTGGGCTCGACGCCGGCGATGACGGCGATCGACCACCTGGAGGGAGTCGACGAGATGCGGCCCGGCAACTACGCGCTATACGACTACACCCAGACCGTGCTCGGCTCCTGTGCGGTGCGAGACTGCGCCGTGAGCGTGCTGACCAGCGTCGTCTCGTGCCCCAGGGCCGCCGATCACGCGGTCGTCGACGCCGGCGCGCTGGCCATGTCTCAGGACCCCGGACCGGCAGGCGACGGCTTCGGCCGGATCTTCGCCGACTACCAGGCCGGACGCCTGGAGCCCGACCTTCGGCTGGCCTCGGTCTCCCAGGAGCACGGCATCCTCAGCGGCCGGCGGCCGGTGGGCGACCGCCTGCGCGTGCTGCCCAACCACTCCTGCCTGACGGTGGCCCAGTTCGACGAGTACCACGTCGTGCGCGGCACCGAAGTCGTCGACCGCTGGAAGATCTGGCGCGGCCGCGACTAATCTATGTAGCCCAACGCGCGCATGGCTTCCATGTCCGCGTCGCTGAGCGACGGCGGCGGCAGATCGTCGGCGAGCTCGAGCCCGCGCACCACCTCTTCCAGCCAGCTCGCCAGCTCCGGCGACAGCTCGCCGCTCGCCAGGTTGTCGGTCTCGGCGGGATCCTCGCCGAGATCGTAGACCTGGCGGCGGCCCTTGGGAACCCGCAGGACCTCTTTCCGCTGCCCCACGATCCGCGCCACCTCCAGCAGGCCCTTCTGACGCGCCTTGGTGGCGTCCTCCTTACCCAGCACGGTGCCCTTGTGGGCCTGGAAGAGCATCGTCCTGTCGGCCGGCGGGGCGTCATCGCCGTCGAGAACCGGCAGCCAGTCGAAGCCCTGGAAGAACTCGGGGCTCTCGAGGCCCGCCGCGCTCAGCAGGGTCCGCGCCAGATCGGTGATCAGGGCAGGCTCGGCGCGTACGCCGGGTTCGATGCGGCCCTCCCAGACGAGACCCATCGGGATACGCAACGAGGCGTCGTAGGAGTGCCGCCCGTGTCCCCAGTAGCCGTGATCGCCCAGGCTCTCGCCATGGTCGGCGACAAAGACCACCAGGGTCTCCTGCCGGGCGACCCGCTCGAACACCGAGTCGATGAGCTCGCCGGTGCGGGCGTCGACCCACGCCACCTCGGTGTCGTAGCGGTCCGCCGCCTCGACCTCGGTCGCGAAGTCGATGCCGAGCTGTTCGAGCATCGAGCTGTGCAGCTCGTAGGGGCCGTGCGGCTCGACGTAGTGGACCCAGAGCAGAAACGGCTTGCGCCGCTCCCCCTCCAGATGCTCGTCGAGCCATTCGATGGCCCGCTCGTTGAGGTCTTCCGCCGTCGCTTCGCTCTTCACCATTCCCAGCCAGCGCTTGCGGTTGAGCACCGAGCTGTAGGTCTCGAAGTGCTCGCCGAGGCCGGTCAGCCGGTCCTGCAGGGTCCAGTTGCCGACAAACGCCGCCGTCGAGTAGCCGCGCCGGCCGAGGATTTTCGCGAACGAGACCAGCTTGGCGCGCATCCGGAGACCGTTGCGGCTGGCGCCGTGCTCGTGCGGCGGCAGCGAGGTCAACATCGAGGCCAGGGCCGGCGCCGTCAACGGCTCGACGGTGCGCGCGTCCGAGAAGCGGACGCCCCGGGCCAGAAGATCGTCGATGTGGGGCGTCGTGTTGCGCTCGTAGCCGTACGACGACAGCCGATCGGCGCGCAGCGTATCGATCGACACCAGCAGGATGTTGGGCTCTGCCGCCAGCGGCAGGCCGATCGCCGCCACGGCGAGGGCGCAGAGGGCGATACGAGATGCGCTGCGTTCAAGCATGGGCGACGAATCTAGCAGAGTCGGACGCGGCTGCCTCGAGCTGCGGGACCCGCAACCGGCCAGCCTGACCTCCCTGCACGAGAAGTACAGGCTAGACCGGCTAGACTCCTTCAGCCGACGGAGCGTCAATGAGCCTCGACGACCGCCCGACCCAGCGCCCTCTGCCCGACCTGTCGGAGACGGTCCTGCGCGACTGGCTGGCGTCGGCGGGAGAGCCAGCCTACCGCACGGGTCAGATCCTCGACTGGGTGTTCCGCCGCCGCGCCGCAACGGCGGAGGAGATGACCGACCTGCCGGCGGCGCTGCGCCGGCGGCTGGCGGCCGAGTTCACGGTGCGCTCGGGCCGCGAGCTGACGCGCTCGCAGGCGCCGGATGGCACGGCCAAGCTGCTCCTCGCCTGGCCCGACGACGCCACCACGGAATGCGTGATGATCCCCGGCGCCGGCTCCCGGCGCACCGCCTGTCTCAGCACCCAGGTCGGCTGCGACGTCGGCTGCACCTTCTGCGCCAGCGGCATCGGCGGCTCGCCTCAGCCACGTGGTCTTCATGGGGATGGGAGAGCCGCTGGCCAACTACGAGGTCACCGTCGCCGCGGCGCGCCGGCTCAACGCCACCCGGGGCCTGGGCATCGCCCAGCGTCGCATCACCATCAGCACCGTCGGTCTGCCAGGTCAGATCGAGCGGCTGGCCGGCGAGGGGCTGCAGACGACCCTGGCAGTGAGCCTGCACGCGACCAACGACCCGCTGCGGCGGGAGCTGATCCCCTGGGCGCGGGGTATCCCGCTGCACAAGCTGCTGGCGGCCTGCGCCAACTACTTCGAGCGCACCGGCCGCGAGGTCACTTTCGAGTACTGCCTGCTGGCCGAGGTGAACGACCGGCCCGAGCACGCGATCGAGCTGGCCGCCATCGCCCGCGACCTGCGGGCGCACGTCAACCTGCTGATGTACAACCCCGTCCTTGGCCTGCCCTATGCCCGGCCGAGCCGCAATCGGGCGATCGATTTCCTCAAACGGCTGCGCGCCGCCGGCGTCAACGTGCACCTGCGCGAGAGCCGCGGGCTCGAGGCGGATGCCGCCTGCGGTCAGCTGCGGCGGCGAGCGGCGGCGGGCGGTGCAGGCTAGCCCGACGGGCTAGTCGAACACCGCGTTCTTCTGGATCACCACCACACCGCCCTCGGAGACCGTGAATCGCTGCCGGTCGAGCTCCAGGTCGACGCCGATCTTGGCGCCGTCGGGCACCCGCACGTTCTTGTCGATCACGGCACGTCTGACGATAGCGTTGCGACCGATATCGACGTTCTCGAACAGCACGCTCTCCTCCACCTCGGAGAACGAGTTGACGCGCACTTCGGGCGACAGGATGGAGCCCCTGACGTTGCCGCCCGAGACGACGGCCCCGTTGGCCACCAGGGAGTTGACCGCCCGGCCGACCCGCGGGCCGTGCTCGTGCACGAACTTGGCCGGCGGGTAGGGGAAGTGGCCGGTGAGAATCGGCCAGCGCCGGTTGTAGAGGTCGAAGGTCGGATTGATCGACACCAGGTCCATGCTGGCCTGGTAGTAGGCGTCGAGGCTGCCGACGTCGCGCCAGTAGCCGACCTCGCGCTCGCTCTGGCCGGGCACCTTGTTGTCCAGGAAGTTGTAGACCCAGGCCTCGCCCCGCTCCACCAGCGCCGGAATGATGTCGCCACCCATGTCGTGCCGAGAGCCCGGTTTCTCGGCGTCGGCGGTCACCACCTCGTGCAGCACGTCGGCGCGAAAGATGTAGTTGCCCATCGAGGCGAAGGCGTGCTCCGCATCCCCCGGCATCGGCTTGGGCTCGGGGGGCTTCTCGGCGAAGGAGAGGATCCGGCCGTCGTCGGCGGACTCGATGACGCCGAACTCGCTGGCCTCGCCGATCGGTACCGGGATACCGGCAACGGTAACGCCGGCACCACTTTCGAGGTGCTGCTCGAGCATCTGCGCGACATCCATGCGGTAGATGTGGTCGGCGCCGAAGACCACGACGTGCGTGGGCCGCTCGTCGCCCAGGATGTTGAGGTTCTGGAATATGGCGTCGGCCGAGCCCAGGAACCAGCTCGCCCCGGTGCGCATCTGCGCCGGCACGGTGGCGACGTAGTTGCCCAGTAGAGGCGACAACCGCCAGGTGGCCGCCAGGTGACGGTCGAGGCTGTGGCTCAGGTACTGGGTGAGCACGACGACCTTGCGCAGCCCGGCGTTCACCAGGTTGGAGAGCACGAAGTCGATCAGGCGGTACTGGCCGCCAAACGGCACGGCGGGCTTGGCCCGCTGCAGGGTCAGGGGCGCCAGCCGGTTACCGCGGCCACCGGCCAGGACCATGCCGAGGATCTTCTCCGAGTTTCTGCTCGATCTCACGGTGCTCCCTCCCTGCTCGCACGATGCGAGTGACCGACCGGAGCTTCTGGCCGCGCTAGCGCACCAGCGGCTCGCCGCTGCCCAGCGCCAGCGGCATGTAGGCCTTCTCGGCGTAGTCTCTCACCATCCGGCTGGAAGAGAAACGGGGCCCGATGGTGGTGATCGCCCGTCGCATGCGCGCGATCCAGGCGAGCGGCAGATCGTTTTCGTCGCGTTCGTAGTAGGCCGGCACGACCTCCTCCTCGAGCGTGTGGTAGAGCGCCAGCGCATCTTCCTGGTCTCGCTTCCACTCCTCGGCGGCGGGATCTTCGGAGCCGAAGGCGAAGCCGTTCTCGCCGTCCCAGCCCTCGGGCCACCAGCCGTCGAGAATGCTCAGGTTGAGGGCGCCGTTGATCGCCGCCTTCTGACCGCTGGTGCCGCTCGCCTCGAGCGGCCGGCGCGGCGTGTTGAGCCAGACGTCGCAGCCCTGGACGAGCATGCGCGCCACCCGCATGTCGTAGTTCTCGAGAAAGACGACCCGCCCCTTGAGGTCGGGCTCGTGGCTGAGCTGGACCAGATGTCGGATCAGCTCCTGGCCCGGGCGGTCGGCCGGATGCGCCTTGCCCGCCAGGAAGACCTGCACCGGGTGTTCCGGGTGGTTCAGCAGCTGGCGCACGCGGTGCAGGTCGCTGAACAGCAGCCCGGCCCGTTTGTAGGTCGCGAAGCGACGGGCGAAGCCGATCGTCACCGCGTCGGCCCGGAACAGCCCGGCTACTTCGCGCAGCTCGCCTGGCGGCCGGCCGTGGCGGCCGTACTGCTCACGCAGGCGCGAGCGGGTGAACCTGAGGAGGCGCTCCTTCTGCGCCTGGTGGGCCTGCCAGAGCTCTTCGTCGGCGATCTCGGCGACGCGTTGCCAGACCTCGGGGCCGTGCAGCTCCTCGTACCAATCCGGGCCGAGGTTGCGGCGCAACAGGTTGCGCAGCTCGAGCCCCAGCCAGGTCGGCACATGCACGCCGTTGGTGATGGCATCGACCAGCGGCTCCTCGGCCGGGGTCCCGGGGCTGATGTGTCGCCACATCCGGTCCGCCACCTCGCCGTTCAGGCGGCTCACGCCGTTGGCGTAGGCGCAGGTGCGCAGGGCCAGGGCGGTCAGGTTGAGCGGCTGATTGGGCTCGTCGTGGTCGGCCCGGCCGAGCTCGAGAAACTCGTGCGCCTCGACCCCCGGCGGCGCGATCGCTTCCAGGTACGGCTCGGCCAGCTGGCGGTCGAACTGTTCGTTGCCGGCCGCCACCGGTGTATGGGTCGTGAAGGCGGTGGTCGGCGCCAGGGACTCGAGGGCCGCGGCGGGCGTCACGCTCCCCTGCTCCAGCGCCTGGCGCAACCTCTCCACCTGCAGCAGGGCGCTGTGCCCCTCGTTGATGTGCCAGACCCCGGGCTGGATGTCGAGAGCGGCCAGGGCCTTGACGCCGCCGACGCCCAGCACGGTCTCCTGGGCCAGGCGCATCTCGCGGCCGCGCACATAGAGCACGCTGGTGATCGGACGATCGGCCGGGTCGTTGGCGGTGATGTCGGTGTCGAGCAGCAGCACCGGCACCCGCCCCACCTTGGCGAGCCAGACCCGCGCCGACACCGGCCGGCCGGGCATCGGCACCTGCACCACCACCCGCCGCCCAGCGGTGTCCAGGGCCGGCCGCAGCGGCAGCCGCCGGAAGTCGTACTCCGGAAAATGATGCTGCTGGTAGCCGTCGGCGTCGATCGCCTGCTGGAAGTAGCCGCGCCGGTAGGCCAGCCCCACCGCCACGAACGGCAGCCCCAGGTCGCTGGCGCTCTTGCAGTGGTCGCCGCTCAGCACACCGAGACCGCCGGAGTAGATCGCCAGGCTCTGATGGAGGCCGTACTCCATGGAGAAGTAGGCGATCGGTCCGCCGTCGTAGTCGGCGAAGCTCCTGCTGAACCAGGTCGACCGGTTGGGGTCCAGATAGCCCTGGAAGTCGCGCATCACTTCGTCGTAGGAGGTGGCGAAGGCGTCCTGCTGCAGGACCGCCTCCCAGTGACTGCGATCGAAGTTGAGCAGCAGCTCCACCGGATTGCGGTAGCGCGCCCAGGTGTCCGGTGAGATCGAGGCGAACAGGTGGCGCGCCGCGGGCGTCCAGCTCCACCACAGGTTGTAGGCCAGATCGAGGAGGCCGTCGACCTCCTCCGGCAGCTCGATATCGGCCAGCTGGAGACAGGCAACCCCGGGTGCTTGGGCAGTCTTGCTCATGGATGTGGGGGGCCGGCCTGCGGCGTGGCCGGTGCCGGGCTCGACGGCTCGTCAGACTATCATCTCCCACTATGGTCGAGCGCGTCAGCGGCATCCTGCTGCATCCCACGGCGCTGCCTGGACGGCACGGCGTCGGCGACCTCGGCGGCGCGCCGATGCGCTGGCTGGACTGGCTGGCCGAGGCCGGGCAGGGACTCTGGCAGGTGCTGCCGCTGGGGCCGGCCGGCTACTCCGGCTCGCCCTACGATGGACCGTCCAGCTACGCCGGCGATCCGCTGCTCATCGCGCTCGATGAGCTGGCCGACGACGGGCTGCTGCCGGCGGAGTCGCTCGATCCCGCGGACCTCTTTTCACCCTCGGCGGTCGATCTCGCCGCCGTGCGACGTTGGAAGGGAGAGCGCCTGCGACAGGCCTGGGCGGCGCTGCTCGCCCGCGGCGCCGACGACCCGCTCGCCCGCCGGATCAGCACCTGGGCCGATGCCCCGGAGCAGGCCTCCTGGTGCGAGGACTGGGCCCTCTTCGCCGCCCTGCGGGAGCGCTTCCAGGTGTCCTGGGTCGACTGGCCGGCCGGGCTGCGCGACCGCCGACCCGACGAGATCGCCGAAGCTCGGCGCGAGCTCGGCGACGAGATCGGCTTTCATCGCTTCGCCCAGTTTCTCTTCGCGCGCCAATGGTCGGCCGTGCGCCGGCACGCCACCCGCCGCGGCATCCGCATCCTGGGCGATCTGCCGATCTACGCCGCGCTGGACAGCACCGAGGTCTGGTGCCACCGAGAGCTGTTCGATCTCGATGCCGGGGGCCGACCGAACAACGTCTCCGGCGTGCCGCCGGACGCCTACAGCAAGGACGGCCAACTCTGGGGGCATCCCCTCTACCGCTGGGACCAGATGCGCCAGACCGGCTATCGCTGGTGGATCGAGCGGCTGCGGCACGCGTTTCACCAGGCCGATATCGTGCGCATCGATCACTTCCGGGCCTTCGCCGGTTACTGGGAGGTGCCGGCCGACGCCGCGACCGCGGCGGCGGGCGGCTGGCGAACCGGCCCGGGACACGAGCTCTTCGACGCGCTGCACCGGGCCCTGGGCGATCTGCCGCTGGTGGCGGAGGACCTCGGCCTGATCAGCGAAGACGTGCGCCAGCTGCGGCGCGATCTCGGCCTGCCGGGCATGCGGGTGCTCCAGTTCGGCCTCGAGGAAGGCGGCGGCGAGCACCTGCCGCGCGACTGGGAACCCAACCTCGTCGTCTACACGAGTACCCACGACAGCGACACCAGCTGCGGGTGGTTCGAGGCCCTCGAGCCCGAGATCCGGCAGCGCGTCGAGCGTGAGCTGGGTGGCGCCGGCGAGATCAACTGGGCGATGATCCGTGCCGTGATGAACTCCGCCGCCGACACCGTGGTGGTCCCTCTGCAGGACGTCCTCGGCCTCGGCTCGGAGGGGCGCTTCAACACTCCCGGCCTCGCCGAGGGCAACTGGGCCTGGCGCTGCCGCTGGCCCCAGCTGACTCCGCAGCTCGCCCGGCGCCTGCGACGCCTGACCGAGCTGGCCCGGCGGGCGCCCCACCGGCCCGCGGCCGCGCCCAGCGAATGAGCCGGCCCACCGACCCGACTCCCCCGCTGGGCGCCGTCGTCGATGAGCGGGGGGTGCGCTTCTCACTGCTGTCGGCCGCCGCCGAGGCGGTGGAGCTCTGCCTCTTCGACAGCCCGGACGACGCCGTCGAGAGCCGCCGGATCGCCCTCCAACCCCAGCGCGACGGCGTCTGGACGACGCACGTAGCCGGAGCGGGCTCGGGACAGCTCTACGGCTACCGGGTGCACGGCCCCTACGAACCGCAACGCGGATGCCGCTTCAACCCGGCAAAGCTGCTGATCGATCCCTGGGCGCGGGCGGTCTCCGGGGAGCCGCGCCAGGACGACTCCCTGTTCGGCTGGGCGGGCGATCCGCACGGCGACCGCCCCAGCGCGGCCGACAGCGCCGGCGCCATGCCCAAGTCCATCGTGATGGCGGAGGCGCCCGCCGCTCCTCGCCCGGGCCGCCCCGCCACGCCGTGGCGCGACACCGTCATCTACGAGTGCCACGTCAAGGGCGTGACCCGGCTGCACCCGCAGGTGCCCGAGGAGCTGCGCGGCACCTATGCGGGTCTGGCCCGGCCGGCGGTCATCGAGCACCTGCTCGAGCTCGGCGTCACCGCCATCGAGCTGCTGCCCGTGCAGCAGTTCGCCAGCGAGCCAACGCTCGTCGCGGCCGGGCTGACCAACTACTTCGGCTACAACCCCATCGCCCTGTTCGCGCCGCACGCCGGCTGGGCGACGGTGGCCGACGGCGGTCAGGTCGCCGAGTTCCGGCAGATGGTCGACGTCCTGCACGAGGCCGGCCTCGAGGTGCTGCTCGACGTGGTCTTCAACCACACCGCCGAGGGCGGCCACGACGGCCCGACGCTCAGCTGGCGCGGCATCGACAACCCGACCTACTACCGGCTCGACTCGGCCGACCCGCGACGCTACGTCAACTGGTCCGGCTGCGGTAACACGCTCGACACCTCGGGTGCGGCGGGCCGGCGGCTGGTCCTCGACTGCCTGCGCTACTGGGTCGGGACGATGGGCGTCGACGGCTTCCGCTTCGACCTCGCCTCGAGCCTCGGGCGCGACCGGCAGGGACGGTTCCGGCCGGCGGGCTCATTGCTCGAGACGATCGCCGCCGATCCCGCCCTGGCCGGCATCAAGCTGATCGCCGAGCCCTGGGACCTGGGGCCCGACGGTTACCGGCTGGGCGATTTCCCCGCGCCCTGGCGGGAGTGGAACGACCGCTATCGCGACGCGGTGCGGTCTTTCTGGCGCGGCGATCGCGGCCGCAACCGCGACCTGGCCGCGGCGCTGGGCGGTAGCGCGCCCCTGTTCGCCGCCTCGCGCTCGCGACCGGTGTCGGTCGACTTCGTCACCTGCCACGACGGCTTCACCCTGGCCGATCTGGTGAGCTACGAGGGCAAGCACAATGACGCCAACCGGGAGCAGGGCCGGGACGGCAGCGACGGCAATCACAGCCGCAACTGGGGTGTCGAAGGAGAGACCCGCAATCCGGCGATCCGCGGCCTGCGCGACCGGGTGCGCCGCAGCCTGCTGGCCAGCCTGGCGCTGAGCACGGGCGTGCCGATGCTGTCGCACGGCGACGAGCTGGGCCGCACCCAGGGCGGCAACAACAACGCCTACTGCCACGACGGGCCGTTGACCTGGATCGACTGGCATCTGGACCCGGAGCGAAGTGCCCTGCTCGACTTCTGCCGTACCCTGTTCCAGCTGCGCCGCGAGCTCGGCATCGGCGCCGCCACCAGGATTACCTGGCTGCGCCCCGACGGCACGCCGATGAGCCCGGTCGACTGGCGCCGCGGCGCCGGCGGGGCGCTCGGCGCGCGTTTGTCCACACCGACTGCCGAGACCCTGGCGGTGCTCAACGGCAGCGACCGGGAGGTGCTGTTTCTGCTGCCCGCGTCGCCACTCGGAGCATCCTGGCGGATGCGGCTCAGCACGGTGGATCCGGTGGCGACACGCCGGCCGCTGCGTCGGCAGTCGCTGCGCCTGCTGCCGCACGCGCTGGTGGTGCTGGATCAGGTGATCGACGAATCGCCCGCCGGCCCGAGCAGCACGAATTCGTAGGGTCCGAGCTCCAGCTCGAGCCCTCTTTCGACCAGGCGGGAATAGTCGACGGTGCGCTCGGCACCGCTCAGCCGGTCGCGCAGGAGATGCCGCTGGCGGGTGGGATCGAGCGCCAGCACCTCGGTCAGCGGCGCACCGAGCCGCCGCGGCGCCGCGTCGTCGCCAGCTTCCTCGGCGTGCTCGATGCGCGGCACGGACCTGCGGATACGCCCACCCACCGGCCGGTCGGAGTGGTTGTAGACCGCCAGCAGGCGCTCGTCGGCGGTGCCGTTGGCGTAGGCCAGCACCGCTTCGTCGATCTCGCCCGAGTCGGCCCGGAAATCAAACAGCTGAAAGCGCTCCGCACCGGCGAAAAGCTCGCGCCGCCGAAGCAGCGGGGCGACCCGGCTCTCGTGCCAGGCCACCAGATCGGTGTCCGCCTCCTCGTCCCTGTAGGAACGTCCGTACTCCATGCCGTAGCGTTCGGAAAAGCCCTCGACCTGGCCGTGCGCGAACATCGGCAAGCCCGGCAGGGTCGCCAGCAGCAGGCAGACGCCGCGGTAGCGGTCGCCGCGGCCGAACTGCTCGGCGGCGGTCTGCTCGTCGGGGTTGCTCATGAAACTCACGTAGCGCTCGAGGATCGCCGGATCGAACTCCAGGGTTTCGCGCAACAGCTTGCGGTAGCCGGCCGTATCGTCGTCCCGCAGCATGTGCATGAAGGCGCTGTTGTAGACCCGGTGCATGCCCAGGCTGCGCACGAAGTAGCCCTCCAGCAGCCAGAACGCCTCGGCGATGAGCAGCGTATCCGGCAGCTCCCTGGCAACCCGATCCACCACCTCGCGCCAGAACTCGTGCGGCATGAGATCGTCGAACTGATCCACCGAGAGCGACCGCTCGGCGCGCGACGGAATGGCGCCGGCATCGCCCGACCGGGGGAACCAGAGACGCTGGAAATGCTGCCGGGTGAGGGTCATGGCGGCGTCGAAGCGGATCACCGAGAAGCTGCGCGCCACCTCCAGGATCTGGCGGATCACCGCCTCCCGGGTCGACGGCTGCAGAAAGTCCAGCTGGGCGGTGTCGTTCCAGGGCATCGAGGTTCCGTCGTTGCCGTGGTAGAGGTAGCGCACCTCGCCGCTCCGCCGATCGCTGCGGCGGAAGAACACCGCCGCATCGCTGCGGTCGAAGTAGTGATCTTCGATCTGGATCGTCACCCGCGGGTCGGGCGACAGGTCCGGGCCCTCGAAGGAGTAGGCCGGAAAGGGGCAGTCGGCCTGGCCGATGAACCGCTCGGGATGCTCGAGCACCCAGTGGGAGTCGATTCCGGTGTG
>CALZJC010000123.1 GCA_945787525.1 Thermoanaerobaculia bacterium
AGCGTCTTCGCGGCCGCGTGGAAAACCGAACTCCACATCGTCACCGGGCAGCTCGCGAACGACCTGCTCGAGATAGGCGGCCAGTTCGAAGCCACGGTCGGCACCGCCTCGATGGTCGGGCACCGGCACGGTCCGGCGACACCACTCGGCATTGCGCCGCTCGCCGTCGGGATTGACGTGCGGCACCACCGACCAGCGGTAGGCGGCCAGCAACGGGTGGGCGGCGGGCAGACCGCTCAACCAGGCGCAGAGCCGCCGCAGAACCTCGGGCCCCATCGGTTCGTCGGCATGGCAGCCGGCGATCAGGCTGACCGATAGCGGGCCGCAGCCGAACCGCCAGGCATGGATCGGCCGGTCCCCGCGCGAGCGACCGATCTCGACGCCACCGACCGGCCGGGGCGGCGTCGCGAGGATCTCCTCGACGGCACCTGCCAGAGGCCCGGCGGCGCCCGACTCTAGTTCTTGAGATGCTTCTCGAACCACTTGACGATCGCCACCTGGGAGGTGATCCGGTTCTGGGTCTTGCGGAATCCGTGCCCCTCGTCGGGGAAGAGCACGTACTCCACCGGCACCCCGCGCTGCTTCAAAGAGTCGACCACCTGCTCCGCTTCGACCACCGGCACGTTGGTGTCGTTGGCGCCGTGCAGCACGATGGTCGGCGCCTTGACGCGGTCGACCTTGTGGATCGGCGACAGGTCGCGCAGCAGCTCCGCCTGGGTGACCGGGTCGCCGTACTCCAGGGTCGAGATGGCCGCCATCCAGGGCTCGGTCTGGGCGAAGAACGTCTCGAAGTTGACGACGCCGAACAGATTGGCCCCGGCGGCGAACATCTCCGGGTACCAGGCCAATCCGGCCATGGTCATGTAGCCGCCGTACGAGCCGCCCATGATGCCCAGCTTCGCCGGGTCGCCGAGGCCGGCCTCGACCAGATAGCCCACCGAGGCTTCGATGTCCCTGATGCCGTCGTAGCGCAGGGCGACGTTGTCCAGGTTGACGAAGCGCTTGCCAAAGCCGGACGAGCCGCGCACGTTGGGCGCCAGCACGCCGATGCCGCGGGAGAGCAGCGCCTGGTAGACGCTGCGGAAACGCGGCCGCTCCTGACCCTCGGGGCCACCGTGGAAGCTCAACACGTAGGGCGCCGGCCCGACGACTCCCGCCGGCCGGTACAGCCAGGCGGAAAGCTCCAGGCCGTCATGGGCCGCATAGGTCACCAACTCAGGCCGCGCCATGGTCGACAGATCGATGCCGGCGTGCGGGCTACGGGTGACCTGCCGCAGCTCACCGCTCGACCGGTCGAGCACCCAGATGTCCGCCGGCGCCGCCGACCCGGAGACCACCATGGCCAGCTTGCTGCCGTCTTTCGAGAAGTCGAGGCCGCCGACGATCTCCGCCGGCAGCTCGGGGCCCGGGGTGCGCTCGCCCGAGGCCAGGTCGAGGAACTCCAGCTCGCTGCGGCCCGCAGCGTTCCAGATCAGCGCGGCGGTCTTGCCGTCCTCGGTGAGCAGCATGCTCTGCAGCTCGGCATCGTCGCGGGCTGCCAGGATCTCGATCGGTCCCGGCGCTCCGTCCTCGTCCAGCCGCACCCGACCGAAGGCGATCAGGTCCCGATCCAGGTTGGAGGAGAGGTAGACCGTCGAGCCGTCGGGCGAGAAGACGCCGCCGCCAAACGAGCCCGGACCCTCGTGCGGCGTCAGCAGCTGCTCGACGCCGCTCGCGAGATCGCGCACGTAGAGGTTGTTGCTGGACCGGCTGGCCATGCGCCAGATGCCCGCTTGGCGCCCGTCACGCGACAGATCCGTCAGGCCGCCGATCCCGGGGTTCTCGGCGATCAGCCGCATCTCGCCGGCCGCCGGGTCGTAGACCCACGAGTCCATCGCCGCCGGGCTGCGGCGGCTGGATGACAGGGAGAGCAGGCGGCCGTCGTGGCTCCAGCCACCGAGCCAGTTGTTGACCTTGCCTCCGTCGGTGATCAACCGGGGCTCACCGCCTTCGGGCCGCACCAGGTAGAGCTGCTGGTTCATGCCGCCGCCGGGCGCCAGCGAGAAGACCAGCCATTCGCCGTCGGGCGACCAGCTGACGCCGCCCACCTGGTCGTCGAGCGCCGTGATCAGGCGCGGAAAGCCGGCGGCGGTCTCGACCACCCAGACCTGCGGCACGCCGTTGAGATCCGATACGAAGGCCAGCTGCCGGCCGTCCGGCGACAGACTGGGCGACCAGCAGCCGCCGATCTTGGCCATGCGCGCCACCGAGCTTTCGAGGTCGGCCTCCGCGGCAACGATCGGCAAGGCGCTTGAGAGCAGGAGGGCGAGAGCGGCGGCAACGTAGCGGCCGTGGCTCGAGAGCGAGAGTCTGTTCTGGATCATCGTTCGGCTCCTCGGGTTGTCTGTTCTCATCTGATCATGGCTCCAGGGCCAGCTCCCGGGTCACCGGCGGCAGACAGCGCTCGTCGTCGCAAGCCTGGTAGGTGAGTCGCACGGCGTTCGCCGCTGCGGCCGCCTGACCGGTGATGGTGATCTCGCCCGAGTAGACCGCCAGCTCCTGCTCGGCGAAGGCGAAGCGCAGCTTCTCACCGACCGGATAGGCGACCGACCGCACCGGGCCGGTGACCCGGGTCGGGATCAAGAACTCCATCGACGCCGGGTTTGCGTTGGCGTGCCAGTCCTCGGCGATCTCCAGGCGCACCTCGAACGGCCGCCAGAGGCGCACCTCGTGCGGCCGGCCACCGGCCTCGACGGCGGGACCCGTGAATCGAGCAGAAGCGCCGACGATCTCTCCATCGACAGGTGTCCTCGCCGAGCCCGCCGCCCGGATCGGAGCCGCATCCCGGGCCTCGAGCAGCGCCAGCGCGAGAACCGGCGACGCCGCCGGGTTGCGCTCGAGGTCGCCCGCGAAGGCGCGCAACCCCAGCTCGGCCTGGCGGCGATAGCCCGGGTCGCCGGTGCGCTCGGCCAGCTCGAGCAGGTTACGCAGCATGACCGCGTTGCCCGACGGCACGGCGCCGTCGCTGACGGTCTTGGGTCGCACCAGCAGGTCGGGCGCCTCCGCGGCCAGAAAGTAGCCGCCAGCCGGGTCGCCCAGGCGGCGCCCAGCCTCGGCGGCGAGCCGTTCGGCATGGCCCAGCCAGCCGGCCTCGCCGGTGGCCTCGCCCAGCGCCAGCAGGCCTCGGATGAAAAAGGCGTAGTCGTCCAGATAGGCCGGGATGCGCGCCACGCCGCCGCGCCAGGCGTGCAGCAGGCGGCCGTCGCCATCGCGCAACCTGGCGAGCAGGAAGCGCGCTCCGCGCGCCGCCGCCGTCAGGTAGCGAGGCTCGTCCAGCAGCCGACCGGTCCGCGCCATGGCGGCGATCATCATGCCGTTCCAGTCGGTCAGGACCTTGTCGTCGACCAGCGGGAACTGCCGCTCCCGCCGCGCGGCGCGTAGCCGCTCCAGCGGCCCGGCGATGCGCTCCAGCAGCTCGGCCCGGTCGAGCTCCAGCCGCTCCGCCCGATCGCCCAGCGACTGGGGCAGGAACAGCGTGTGCCGGCCGCCCTCGAAGTTGGGCTCGTCGTCGAAGCCGAGAAGCGGCGCCAGCAGCGCGAAGCCCTCATCGTCGAGGGCCGCGCGCAGCTCGGCGCCGGACCAGACGTAGTACGCGCCCTCCTCGCCGTCGGTCTCGGCATCGATCGCCGACTTGAACGGACCTTCGGGCAAGGTCATCTCGCGCAGCACGAAATCGAGAGTGCCTCGCGCCAGCCGTTCGAGCTCCGGCGAGCGCGACGCCCGCCAGCTCTCGGCCAACAGCTCAGCCAGGTGGGCGTTATCGTAGAGCATCTTCTCGAAGTGGGGCACCCGCCAGGCGCGGTCGAGGGTGTAGCGGTGAAAGCCGCCGTCGAGCTGGTCGTAGATCGCACCCCGGCCCATCCGCTCGAGGCTGTCGAGGAGCATCGCTCCGGCCTCGTCGTCGCCGCGCTCGGCGGCTTCGCGCAGCAGCATCAGGCTGCCCGGGGTGGGGAACTTGGGACCCGGTCCAAAGCCTCCCCACTGCCCGTCATAGCCGCCCTTGACGGCCGTGATGGCGCCTGCCGCCAGCTCCCGTCCCGGCAGCTCGGCGGCCGGCTGGCGCTGCTCGCCGATATAGCCGCGCACCGCCTGAGCGACCTTGCTGGCCCGCTCCTCCATCTCCAGGCGCCGGTTGCCCCAGGCTTCGTGCACCGCGTTGAGCACGGTCCTGAAGCCGGGCTGGCTGTCGCGGTCTTCGATGGGGAAGTAGGTACCGGCAAAGAACGGCTCGAGCTCGGGAGTGAGAAAGAGCGAGTTCGGCCAGCCGCCGCGGCGGGTCAGCAGCCGCGTCGCGGTCATATAGATCTCGTCCAGCTCGGGCCGCTCCTCGCGATCCACCTTGATGTTGATGAACCGCTCGTTCATCAGCATGGCGATCTCCTCGTCCGAGAACGCCTCGCGTTCCATGACGTGGCACCAGTAGCAGGTCGAGTAGCCGATCGACAGGAAGATCGGCTTGTCCTCGCGCCGCGCCCGCTCGATCGCCTCGGGGCCCCAGGGATACCAGTCGACCGGGTTGTGGGCGTGCAGCTGCAGGTAGGGGCTGCTCTCGCCGGCCAGCCGGTTGGCGGGCCGCTCGCCGGCGGCTGACACCAGCAGGACCAGCGCGGCGCCGATCACCAGGCCGCGGCCGCTCGGCAGGCCTCTCACTCGAGATAGCCGAGGGCGCGCAGCTGCTCGCGCAACTCCTCGCTCAGCTCCTCCGCGGAGATCATCTCGCGCTCTTCGGCGGACGGCAGCCGGGCCACCAGCTGTCGCGCCCGTTGCAGCAGATAGCCGGCGACGACCGGCCTGGTGGTGTAGAGATTGCTCTTCTCGTCGGCGTCGGCAGCCAGGTCGAACAGTTCGTGGGTCTCCTGGCGTCGCCACTCGGCGTGCCGGGAGTTGCGATTGTAGTGGAGCTTCATGCCACCGTCGATGTAGGACCAGAGTCGCCGATCGCCGAGCTCGGTCTCGGCAAAAACGGCTCGTCCGGCGGCATCGCCGACGCTCGGCAGATCGCGACCGATGGCCGCCCGCGGCGGCGCGACACCGGCCAGGGCCGCCAGCATGACCGCCACGTCCACCTGCTGGGCGCCGGCGACGCGCCGGGGCGCGACCCCGCCGGGTGGTCGCAACAGCATGGGGATCCGGACCTGCTCCTGGCGCTGGCGGCCATCGTAGAGGCCGGCCAGCTGGGCCAGATCCGCCGCATGGGCCTCCGCGCCGTCCCGATGGGCCACGCCGAGCAGCCTGTCTACCGACTCCATCGAGCCGTCGACCCAGCCTCGGTAGCCGGCGTCGAGGAACTGCCGATAGCCCGCCGGCGGGTCGTAGGCCGGATGCGGATCCATCGAGTGGAGATAGAGGAAGAACGGCCGGTCGGCCGCGGCCAGCTTGCCGAGCCGCGGAATCACGTCCCGGTTGAGGACCGCCGACGACTCGCTGAAATCGAGAGCCAGATCGATGTAGCGGTACTCGTCCCAGCCGCGCTCGAGGCCCCAACGGCCGCCGAGATACGGGTTGGTCACCATCGCGTAGGTGGCGTAGCCGGCCGCCTGCAGCGCCTCCGACAGCAACTCGACGTCCGGCGACAGCCGGCTCAACGTGCTCGTCGCGCCGTGCGCCGACGGCAGGGCGCCGGTCAGCAGCGAGGCGGTGCCCGGCCGCGTCCAGGAAGCATTGGCATAGGCCGGGTCGAAGACGATGCTGTCGCCGGCCAGCGCCTCCAACCGCGGCGTCGTGCGGCGATGGTAGCCGTACAGGCTCGTGTGGTCGGCGCGCAGCGTATCGATGACGTAGAGCAGCAGGTTCGGCCTCGTCACTCGCGCCGCGCCGCGGGCCTTTGCCTGCGGCGCGACCGTCGCCGCCGTGTCCTGCTTCCACCGCCCTCGGAGCTCGAGCCGCCGCCAGACAAGCCCCACTCCGACGGCACTCAATCGCAACCGCACCAGGGCACCGGCCCAGGCGGACAGGTCCAGGCTCTCGGATCGGCCGGCGGTCAGCTCGCCCCGCCAGGCTTCGCTCGCCTCTCCGCCGTCGGCCTGGACATCCAGGACCACGCGCGCCGCCGCGCCGCCGTGTCCCCGCGCCGCGAGCAGCAGCCGAGGCGCCCTCTCGGGCAGGCGATGGAAGAGATCGACCGAGGTCCCGGCAGGCTGAAGCACGCGCCGCCCGGCGCTGTCCCGTCCCACCTCCAGCGCCGGCTCGGCCACCGTCTCGATGGCGAGCCGCGCCACCTCGGCGGCGCGCTGCCCGTCCGCCGCCGTGACATGGGAGTCGCAACGCAGCACCAGCCGGTTGCCGCCCGCCAACCACTCCTCGCGCGGCGCCTCGACCGCCAGCGTCACCCACTCCGCTGCCAGATCGTCAGCAGAGAGCTGGCGGCCGTTGAGCCAGACCTCGAGTCGCTGTGAGACGAGCGCCGCGGGGCGCCGAGCCTCGATGAGGATCCGGCGATCGGCCGGTGTCGGCAGATCGAGCTCGAGGATGGCGGCGGGAGCCAGGGCCCAGCGCGAGCCCGCCGCACCGGCCGCCCCGGCGATCGGCTCGCTCCAGCCGTCGCGCAGCAGCCCGGCAGCCGCGGTCGAGCCCAGGTCGAGTCGCCACGGCGCCGCAGCATCGGCGGCACCTGTCCGGGGTCCGACGCGCAACGTACGGAAACAGGCCGTCAGCGGCCTGGCCTCCCGGTCGGTCACGCCCGGCGTCAGCGGCTTAGCGAACCTCAGGCTCAGCCGATTCGTGCCCCGGCGCAGCACCGGCGGCGCCAGCGGCAGCTCGAGATCGCCCCAGTCGCGCCCCAGCTCGAGAGCGGCGATCTCCACGTCGTTGAGCAGCACCCGCAGCGGCTGCGTCGTCAGGCCGGGCGCGATCGCTCCCCGCGCCCGCGCCGCCAGCTTCGTGGCACCCGACGCCAGCGCGTGGAACTCCACTTCGGACTCGCCGCCCACCGCCCAACGGAAGGCGCCCTCCTGGTCCTGCTCCACCAGCCCCCAACCCCGCCGCTCCACCCGCTCGGAGAACAACAGGTCGCCGTCCGCCCGCCGCACCTCCGCATGGGGCAGCGTGTCCAGCAGATCCTCGGCCGGCGGCTCGCCGACGCAGGCCGACGCCAACGGCAGGGCGCAGAAGCAGAGGGCCCTGCACGCCCTCACTAGACGCGGTAGGTGTCCTCGCGCCAGCTCTGCACCGCTTTCTTGATGTCGTTCTCGCTCAGGCCCTCTTCGGCGGCGCGCCTGGCGAGGCCGGGGAGCTCCTCGTCGCCGGCGAAGCGCAGACCGATGTACTGGCGGGTGCCGAGTCGGGCGTCGGGCAGCTCGCCGGTGAGCACGTAGTGGCGCAGCGTCTCCTCGGCGCGAATCGCCCGGTCCTGCGCCTTGAGTGGGAAGATCCGGCAGAACCAGAAGAGCTGCGCCGCGGCGACGGCCAGCAGCACGAGGATCAGCGCGCTGACCCGACCCTCGCCCATCGCCCAGGCGCGGTAGAGCTGGATCAGAGAGCCGACAACGCACGCCAGCACGACCGCGAAGAGCACAAAGTGATAGCCGGCGACAAGGCGACGGTGGTTCGAGTAGTTCTGCTCAGCCATACCAGGATCCTCCTGCTAGAGTTTCCTCCATCTCTACCACACGAGCCTCGGACGACGTTCCGGTGAGCCAGCCGTCTCGACCGCACAACGATCTGCGCGCCCGCATCTACGCGGTGGTGGCGCGCATCCCGCGCGGCCGCGTGGCCACCTACGGGCAGGTTGCGGCCCTGGCGGGCGCCCCGCGGCACGCCCGCCAGGTCGGCTACGCCCTCTACGACCTGCCGTCCGGCGCCGAGCTGCCCTGGCACCGGGTGATCAACGCGCGGGGCGAGGTCAGCCCCCGATCCGAGCCGGGCTGGGACGGCCTCCAGCGCGAGCTGTTGGAGGCCGAGGGAGTCGTGTTCCGGCGCGGCCGGGTGGACCTGGGCCGCTACCGCTGGGAGCCACCGGAAGGGCCGGGGTTATGATCCCCGTCTGTAACTCCGGGAGAGACCTGCCGTGATCGAAGTCGAAGAGCTGCGCAAGGAGTACGGCGATCTGGTGGCCGTGGACGGCGTGAGCTTCACCGCCCAGGGGGGCGCCGTCTTCGGTCTGCTGGGACCGAACGGCGCCGGCAAGACCACCACCATCGGCT
Source organism: Thermoanaerobaculia bacterium (assembly GCA_945787525.1). Lineage (GTDB taxonomy): Bacteria > Acidobacteriota > Thermoanaerobaculia > Multivoradales > JAHEKO01 > CALZJC01. The sequence goes on from CALZJC010000123.1 coordinate 8,181, forward strand.
GTATCTCCGGCCTGCGGCAACCCACCGCCGGCCGCGTCCGGGTGATGGGTCACGACGTGGTGTTCGAGGGGCCGGCCTCGCGGGCGCGCCTCGGCGTGGTGCCGCAGGATCTGGCGCTCTACGAAGAGCTCTCGGCTACCGAGAACCTGCTCTACTGGGCTTCGGCCTACGGATTGCGCGGCGCCGCGCTCAAGAAGCGAATCACCGAGTCGCTGGAGGTCACCGGTCTGCTGGACCGCGCCAGGGAGCCCGTCAAGCGGTTCAGCGGCGGCATGAAGAGGCGGCTCAACTTTGCCTGCGGCATCGTGCACGAGCCGCAGGTGCTGCTGCTCGACGAGCCGACCGTCGGGGTCGATCCGCAAAGCCGCGTGCGGCTGCAGGAGCTGGTCAAGGCCCAGGCGGCGGCGGGCACCTGCGTGCTCTACACCACCCACTACATGGAGGAGGCCGAGACCCTCTGTGACCGCCTGGCGATCGTCGACCACGGCAAGCTGATCGCCCAGGGCTCGCTGAACGAGCTGCGGGCCATGCTCGGCGAGCGCGACCTGCTGCGGCTTTCGGGCCGCTTTCCCAGCGAGGCGCAGATCGCCGCCGCGCTGGCGGGCGTCGAAGGGGCGGAGATCGTGCAGGCGGAAGAGGGGAGCCTGATCGTCGCCGCGCCACAGGCCAGCCGCGAGCTACCGGCGCTGCTGGCGGCGCTCACCCGAGTCGGTGCCGAGGTCTGGGAGACGACCATGACCCGGCCCAGCCTGGAGACCCTGTTCATCAAGCTGACCGGCAAGGAGCTGCGCGAGTAGCCATGCGCTACGTCTGGGCCGCTGCGCTCAAGGACATCCGCCGGCGGCTCCGGGACCCGTTGGCGCTTCTCATCTGGCTGGGCATCCCGTTCGTCATCCTCGCCCTGCTCAGCCTGGTCTTTCGCGGCGGCGAGATCTCGCCCCAGGCCCGTCTGCTGGTCGTCGACCAGGATGACTCCATGGTCAGCGGGCTGCTCGTCGGCGTTTTCGCCCAGGGCGACATGGCGCAGCTGGTCCAGGCCGAGGAGGTGTCGGAGGAGGAGGGCCGGCGCCGCATCGACGAGGGCGACGGCTCGGCTCTGCTGATCATCCCCGAGCAGTTCGGCAACGCCGTGCTCACCTCGCAGCCGACCCGTCTCACCCTGCTGACCAACCCCTCCCAGAGCATCCTGCCGAGCATCCTGGAAGAGATCCTGAGCCTGCTGGTGGATGCCGTCTTCTATCTGCAGCGGCTGGCCGGCGAGCCTCTGGCCGCCTTTGCGTCCGGGCCTCCGGAGGGCGCCGCCGGCTTCTCCGACCCGTTCATCGCCGCCACCAGCATCGAGATCAACCAGCTGATGACCAGCCTCACCGAATACCTGAACCCGCCGCGCCTGGACGTCTCGATCGAGATCGAGGAGTCGGAGGAGCATAAGAGCCTCAACCTGGGAGCGCTCTTCTTTCAGAGCATGTTCTTCCTCGCCATCCTGTTCGCGGCGCAGGGCATGAGCGACGACGTCTGGGTGGAGCACCGCCTCGGCACGCTGCGCCGCGCCCTCACCCTGCCCCCGGGCGTCGGCGGGTTTCTCGCCGGCAAGCTCCTGGCGGGCTTTCTGCTGATGCTGGCCATGGCGGTGGCGGGCATCTCCGCCGGCGCCGCGATCTACGGCTTCCCGGCGGCCAACGTGGCGCCGTCGGCGCTGTGGGCGGCGACGTCCGGCATGGCACTGCTGGTCCTGTTCCTCCTCTTGCAGCTGTTCGCCACCAGCCAGCGGGCCGGCAGCATCCTGTCGACGCTGGTGCTCTTCCCGATGATGATGCTCGGCGGCACCTTCTTCCCGTTCGAGGCGATGCCCGGTTGGATGGCGGCCATCGGACGCCGGATGCCCAACGGCTGGGCCCTGGAGAGGCTCAAGGAGCTGCTCAGCGGCAGCGCGACCGCCGAGACCATGCTGCCGGCGACCGCCGCCCTTCTCGCGACGCTCGTGGTGGGCACCTGGCTGGCGGCCCGGCGCCTTCGAGGTGGGTTCGTCGGCCGATGAGTTTCTTCACCGGCGCCTGGTTCGTCGCCCGCAAGGACGTCCAGTACCTCCTGCGAGGTCGCGAGACGATCCTCTGGGCCTTCATCATGCCGATCGTCTTCTTCTACCTCCTCGGCACCATCACCGGCGGCTTCTCCGATGACGGCGCCAGCCGCGACCAGCTGGCGGTGGCCACCAGCGGCGAGCCCGGGTTTCTGTTCGACCAGCTGCGGCACCGACTCGAGGAGCAGGGGCTGGAGGTGGTGGAGGTAGATGCGGCGGAGCTGGCCGACCATCGCCGGCGACTCACGGTGCCGGCCGACCTCACCGAGCGCGTCCTGGCGGGCGAGCGGATCGAGCTCCGGTTCGTGCGCCGGGGCGGCGGCCTCGACTCCGACTTCGACGAGATTCGCGTCCAGCGAGCCGTCTACACCGTGCTTGCCGATCTGGTGACCCTGGCGCAGGAGGGCGCCGCCGACGCCGACAGTATGGCGCGGCTCAACGACTCGCCGCGCGCCCTGACCCTGGAAGTCCGCCCGGCCGGCGAACGTCGGCGGATCCCGAGCGGCTTCGAGCAGGCCGTACCGGGGACGATGGTCATGTTCACGTTGCTCCTCATGCTGACCAGCGGCAGCGTCCTGCTGCTCATCGAGCGGCGCGAGGGACTGCTCCGGCGGCTGGCATCGACGCCCCTGTCACGCGGCTCGGTGGTGCTTGGCAAGCTGAGCGGCAAGCTGGTCCTCGGGCTGGTGCAGCTCTCCTTCGCTCTGCTCGCCGGACGGCTGCTGTTCGGACTCGACTGGGGTTCGCAGCTGCCGATGGTCCTCATCGTGCTGCTGGCCTATGCCGCCCTGGTAGCCGCGCTCGGCGTCCTTCTCGGCAGCCTGGCGAGGACCGAAGGCCAGGCGATCGGCCTGGGGGTGCTGTCGGCCAACCTGCTGGCGGGCCTCGGCGGCTGCTGGTGGCCGATCGAGATCACGCCGCAGTGGATGCAGAAGTTCTCGCTGGTGCTGCCCACCGGCATGACCATGGACGCGCTGCACCGGCTGGTGAGCTTCGGGCGGCCGGCGGCCAGCGCGCTGCCCCACCTGCTGGCACTGGCGGCGCTGGCAGTCGTGGCCGGCTGGCTGGCCACCCGGTTCTTCCGCTACGAGTAGCGACGATCAGCACGCGAGCCAGGCGATCCCGGCAACCGCCAGAAACGCCGGCCACGACAAGTGCCTGCCGCGCGAGGCCAGAGCTGCGATCACCGACGTCAGAAGGAACGTCACGGCGATCGCGTCGAGCAGTACGTCGCGGCTGGGCGCCACGTCTCCGGCGAGAAGCACGAGCAGCGCGGCGAACCCGAGCCACGCCACCGAGGTGAGGTGCCAGGCAAACCGCAACGTGCGCCGGGTGAACCAGTCGCTGCCGAACAGGCGTGGCAGGTCGTCGCGCCGGAAAAGGCGCCTCAGGATGTAGCGCTCACCCAGAACCGAATGGGCGAGAGCCGTCAGCATGAGAAGCGCCGCCGCGACCAGAAGGCCGATCTTCATCGTGCCTCCCGAACTCCCCTCGGCAGCCCTGCGGTTCCTGACGATATTGCCATGGCGAGGCTAGCTAGCGCTCCTTGCCGCGCCGTCGCACCTCGGCGAACTGTGCTCGGATCCGCCCGGCCTGGACCGCCATGACGACTGCCTGGGCGGCGCCGATCTCCTCGTCCGTCACGCCTTTCTTCCTGGCCACGCCAAGATAGTGCTCCATTCACGGATAGCACGCCACCGACATCGCCGTGGCGAGATGCAGCAACAGCGTCGTCTTCTGATCCAGGACGTCATTGAAGCGGGCCGACTTGTAGAACTGGTTGAAGGCCTCATCCTGTTTCTCGGGCAGCATGGCTCTCCTCTCTGGTTCACGGACCGTCAGTTCGCCATCTTGATCGCAGCCACCTTCTGCGCGGCCTGGAGATCTCTCTTGTTCCTGATCTCGAGGCGAACGGCTCGGCCCTCGGCGTACTTCCTGGCCTCATCGATCACTCTCAGGATCGCTGCCGGCAGGGCGCTGTCACGGGCCGCCTCGACCGCTCTTTCCCCCAGGGCGAAACCCGCCAGAAAGTGGCCCTTGCACGGCGTCATATACAAGACGGCGCGCTTCTTGTGCTTCAAGCGGAGCGACCACCCCCATTTGGCGCCGGAGAACTGCCATGTCTCTTCCAGAGGAGGGTACTCCGCCGCGGTGTGAGCTATCAGACTGTGCCAGTGAACGCTCGCCCGACCCAGCTTCGCCTCGAGCTCCGCCGGCTGCGGCTGCCTCGTCTTGTCGTCAAAAGCACTCAGCGCCATGTCTTTGTTCCCTTCCGTCCAAGCGCGGCAGCGGCAGCCAGCGTGAGGCCACCCAGGGCGATGAGGATCGCCGTGGGCGGCACGAAACCGATGAAACGCAGCTGGAGCCCAGCACCAGCCAACGGCGCCAGGGCGGCGATTGCCAGAACGGCGCGACTGCTGGTCGAGGGACGCCAGGCGACAGCCGCGACGATCAGCCCAAGAACGACGAGGTCGAACGAGAACGACAGCCAGAGAGCCGGCACCAGAGATTCAAGCTCCCGGGGCCCTGTTCCCGCCAACTGAGTCACCGAGTCGTAGCCGGTGCCGTGCAGCCAGGCTGTCGCGAAGAAGCCCGCGGCTGCAACGCCCGCGAGGATGCGTCCGGTCTTTCGACGAGTCATCTCACTCCAGCCACTCGCGTCACATCTCGTGATGCCTGGCGATCTCCTCCTCGCTGAGTCTCAGGAACCGTGCAGCGTTGTTGTACAGGATGTCTCGCTTTTGAGCCTCACTGAGGAACGGCGCATCGCTGATTGCCGCGATCGATCGCGGAATCATGCCCGGCCATACCATCTGATCTGAGCCGTACATGACGCGAGACCCGAATCCGGCCTCGACTATCCTTTGCAGGTAGCTGTGAAACTCCGCGGTTGGTAGTGCCCAATCAATCACCGCTACGTCAATGTACACGCGAGGGTGGGCCCACAATACGGCCAACAGATCGTCGAGCATTGGCCACCCTGCATGAGAAATATAGACGCGTAGCGTCGGATGCCTGACGAGCACCTCCTCGAGCGAGAGAGCACTGTGCAAGCGCGCGCGGTAACCTGATGCGCCAAGGTATGCCACTCCGGGTGGCCCAGTACCGATGTGGATCCCAACCGGCACATCGAGCTCTTCCGCGAGCGCCCAAAGCGGCTCCAAACGCTCGTCATCAGGCGAGATCCCAGAGTACTGGGTCGTCAACTCACCAATGACTCGCAACCGTCCTTCGGCATGAAGCGCCCGCAAGGAGTCAATCGACTCCTGCTCCGCAACGGTGGGGCCACCGAGCAACAAAGCCTGGATGATGCGATGCGGTGCCGCGTCTTTGTACGCCTTGACAAAGTCCTCGGAGCCGCTCGTGACGCCAACGATGTTGTACTTCTCCAGCATTGCAAGCGAAGAAGCCATCAGCTCTTGATCCGACATCGGGGACCATACGGGTTCATCACAGGGTGGGTTCTTCAGTAGCGAAAGCCACTGATCGGCATATGGCGTAGCTGAATGCGCCGCTGGAATCTCACCAAACGGTGAACACAATCCGGTCGGCGGTGGCCCTTGGCTGTCGACCGGGACTGCATGAAAGTGCATGTCGATGATGGGCAATCTCGACTCTTCAGCCGAGGCCGAACTGTTCGCAAACACGAGAACCAACATCAATGCCGTCGCCAATCGCATAACGGGACTCCCCATTTAGAACTGCGAATAGTCCATCACACTAGTGACGTCCACTGCAACGACCGATAGGCGGCCAGCAACACCGCTGACGGACCCTATCCTGCCGACAAGGTATGCCACCAGACGGACAGCCGCTCCCGCAACGCGACGGGCGGCGCCCGATTCAGCGAGGTGTTAGGTGGCACCGCGGACCGCATGCGCCGTGGCCCAGGTACACGCCGCAGTAGGCCCAGTCATAGAG
>CALZJC010000124.1:0-9055 GCA_945787525.1 Thermoanaerobaculia bacterium
CTCCCAACCCGGGGGCCGGGTGAACGGACTCCTCGGCCGCGCCGGCGCGAACATGCAGGGCGGTCGGAGAGCTCCGCACCAGCCAGGCCAGATCGCTCTTGCCGTCGCCGTCGAAGTCGCCCACGGCGATCGCGCCGTGGGCGGGCCGATCCGACAGCGGCTCACCGTGGAACTCGATCTTCAGCGGATCTACGAAGGAGACCGCGCCGGTCTCGCCGCGGAACCGAAACAACGGGTTCCCCTGGATGCCGACCTCCAGCTCGGTCTGGCCGCCGCGATACATCGGCGTGATCTTGAGCACGTTCTCGAGCCGCAGCGCCGGCACCCGAGCGGCGGCGGTGTCTCCCGACTCGAGGGCGGTGATGACCTGCTCGAGCAGCTGCTGGGCGGCGCCGGGCGCCTGCCAGATCAGCTCGCGGACGCGTAGGAAAGCGCCGCTGGCGCCGGCCCGGTCGCCGGCGGCGATCGCCCGCTGGCCGAGCGCCAGCATCACCACCAGGTTCTCGGGCCGCAGCCGGGCCAGCCGCTCGAGGGAGACCTGCAGGTCCTCCTCCGACTGCAGGATCCCGGCCTGGCGGTAGAGCGCGTACTGCAGCCGCGGGTTCTGCGTCGCCGCCGCGGCCGTCTGGCGCATCAGATCCAGGGCGTCTTCCGGCCGTCCCGACCACTGCGCCACCTCGCCCCGGATGGCCACCAGCTCGGGCCGGTCCGGGGCCAGCTCCAGGGCCCTGTCGATGGCCGCCTGGGCGGGTTCGAACTTCTGCTGCCGGAGCAGCGCGATCGCCAGGTTGGCGTGCGGCATCGGGTCGTCGGGCACCAGCGCGGCGAGCTCGGTGAAGATCTGCTCGGCCGGTGCCGGCTGTTCGTTCTCGAGCTCGGCGAAGCCGCGGTTGCGCAGCTCGATAGCGTTCTCGGGCAAGGTGGAGGCCCAGACAGCAGCCGTTGCGGCGAGGCCCAGAAGAATGGCGAGACGGGTGTTCATGCGACCGTTCATACGACGGATTGTACCGGCCTCTGGTGGTCTTGGGCAGCGCTTTCTGCCGGCGCCGCCGTGCTACGCTGGCAGCGAAATGGACCCCCCGGATCAGCACCGGGCATACGGCCCCGACCGGCTCGGCTTCGCCGCCCTCACGATCAGCGACAGCCGGACAGCGGCCGACGACGCCAGCGGCGACGAGATCGAGCGGCTGGTTGCCGCGGCCGGTCACAGCCTGGTGGAGCGGCGCGTCGTTCCCGACGAGATCGTCGCCATCCGCGCCGCCGCCGGCGAGCTTCTACGCCTCGACGGCGTCGACGTGCTGGTCCTGTCCGGGGGTACCGGTTTCTCTCCCCGTGACCTGACCTTCGAGGCGGCGGCGCCGCTCTTCGAGCGCCGCATCGATGGCTTCGGCGAGCTCTTCCGCATGCTCTCTTTTGAAGAGGTCGGCGCCGCCGCCATGCTCAGTCGCGCCGCCGCAGGGGTCATCGGCACCCGGGCCGTTTTCGTGCTGCCCGGCTCGCCCAAGGCCGTCGCCCTGGCGATGGAGCGGCTGATCCTGCCGGAAGCGGGGCACCTGCTGGGCCAGGCGCGGCGCCGCTGACCGTGCCGGGGCGAGCCCCAACGCCGGGGGCTCGCCCTGTCATCCTGGCTCTGGATCGTCAGTCGCTATCGCTGTCGCTGTCGCTGTCGCTGTCGACGTCGGTGTCGCCCTTCTCGCAGTTGACTACGATATTCGTCCCCGCTCCGCCACGGCAGTCGTCGAAGCCGGGGCCGCCGTCCAGCAGGTCGTCACCTTTCTCACCCTTCAGCCGGTCGTCGTCCGGGCCCCCGAGCAGGATGTCCGATCCCTTGCCGCCCTTCAGATCGTCGCGGCCGTAGCCGCCGTCCAGGACGTCGTCGTTGTCGCCACCGACCAGCCGGTCGTCACCCGGCCCGCCGACGGCCTGCGACATGCCGCCACCGGCCTTGGCCAGATCGTGCCCGGAGTCCGTCTCCAGGATCGCCGGCTGCGCTACTTTGCGGTGGACGCAGACGCGGTCGTTGCCGGGACAGGTCAGCACTCGGATCGACGCCACCTCCGAGTTCACGAAGCTCTCGTGGAGGCTCGTGGAGTCACTGTCGGAATCGCCGTCGGAGTCGCTGTCGCAATCCGAGTCCGAGTCGGAGTCGGAGTCCTCGTCGTAGTCGGGGTCGGGAAGCTCCGCCCAGACCACGATGTGCGGCTCGGGTTTGGTGGCCAGACCCGGCACGAACCGGAGGTGGTGGTTGGGCCATTTTCGCTTGATCCGCACCTGATCCGCCTCGAGCGTGCCGACGACCTGCAGCTCATCGCCGTTGAGCCCGATGCCGGTGACCAGGGCGATCAAGGTGGTCGAGTCGGTGCCGGCATCGTCATCCCGGATCGTGACGATGATCTCGTATATGCCGCCGGTGGCGTAGGTGTGGCTGCCGCTGGCGGTGCCGGTCGTCAGCGTGCCGGCCGAGCCCGGCGTCTCGTCGATCGTCGCCGGTTCCACGGTGCCGTCGCCCCAGTCGATCTCGGAGGCGTCGAAGTCCTCGAGCGTGCCGGCCACCGCGCTGTCGAAGCCCGGGTCCTCGAAATCGACCGAGATCTCCACCGGCGTGCCGTCCGGCGTCTCGCCGCAGTTCTCGGCCGAGTTGGTGCTGCCGGTGATCGTCGGATCCACGTTGAGCACTTCGTGCGGCGAGCTCTCACAGCCCTCGCCATCGTCCTTGTCGGTGACGCAGATCTCGACCGTGTAGCTGCCGTTGTCGGCGTAGGTGTAGCCCGGGCCGGTGCAGGTCATGCCGGTCACCGCCCCCGTCTGCGCTGCGGAGCCGTCGCCGTAGTCGACCGTGCAGGTGAACGGCGAGTCGTCGAAGCCGGGGTCCGTGAAGTCGGCGCTGGCGACGACCTCCTGGCCCTCGTTCGAGGGCTCGATATCCACCGCCGGCGGATCCACGGTCGGCGGCACGTTGAGCACCTCGTGGCTCGAGCTGTTGCAGCCTTCGCCGGTGTCGTCGTCGGTGACGCAGATCTCCACCGTGTAGCTGCCGTTGTCGCCGTAGGTGTGGGACGGGCCGTCGCAGGTGTTGCCGGTGACCGTGCCCGGCTGTGAGCCGTCACCCTCGCCGTAGTCCACCGTGCAGGTGAACGTGTCGGGGATGCCGGGATCGGTGAAGTCGGCGCTGGCGACGACCGCCTCACCCTCGTCCGAGGGCTCGATGTCGACGGTCGGTGCGTTCACCGAGGGCGCCACGTTGTTGACCGTGATGAGCGGTGAGTCCGCGAAGTCACTACCGCCGTCGCCGTCGTTGATGATGATCTGGACCGTGAAGCTGTCCGCCGGCGTACCGGTGGGGTTGTCGTCCGGAAAAGGCCGTGTCGTCGAGAAGGTGCCCGCGCCGACGGCCAGCGCCGTCACCGGGCCGTCGCTCCAGGCGGCGGTGCCGGTGTGGGTTTCCAGCGCCAGGGCAGGGTCGGTGAAGGTGCCGGTCACCACGGCCGACTGTCCCTCGTCGATCGAGGCTGCCAAGGCCGTGATGCTCGTGATCGACGGCGAGAGGTTGGTGATGGTGACCGTCGCGGTGTCGGTGACCGGCGCGGCGATGCCGTCGCTCACCCGCAACACCACCACCTGGCTGGTGGGCCCGTTCCGGCCGGCCGCGGAGAAGGCCGGCGAGGCGCCCGGGGTCTCGAAGCTGCCGTTGTTGTCCAGGTCCCAGGCGAAGGCCAGCGGGTTGCTGTCCGGGTCGGCGCTGCCGGCACTGCTCAGCCCAACGCTGCCGCCCTCGCCCACCGAATACGGTCCGTTGGCCTCCGCCGTCGGCGGGCTGTTGGCCGGGCCGTGGTAGACGATCAGCTCGACGGCGTCGATATCGACGGTGAGGCTGCCAGGATCACCGCTGCTCAGAGTGATCAGCCGCTGATTGAACTTGAAGCCGATGTCGCCGGAGTTGAACTTCGCCGGCGTCAGGGTGGCTCCCCAGGTGTCCATCGGGCCGCCGGCCGCCGTCCAGCCGGTGCTGTCGCAGTTGGGCGTGCCGCCGACGGGACCGATCACGCGCACGCTGCCCACCAACGAGCCCCCGTCGGTCAGCTGCACGTCGTGGTCGCCGCTGGTCTGGTACTTCATGCGCACCTCGACCCCCAGAATGAGGTCGCCGCCCGGAATGCTGAAGCCGGTGAAGTCGAACGTCGCCGTGGCCCCTCCCGGCGAGCTGCTGGCCGCGACGCACAGACTGCTGCCGAAACCCTCGGGCGCGCCCAAGACGTTGCCGCTGGTCGCCGATGGGACCCAGACGCCGCCACCGCTGGGCGAACCCTGCCAGTTCGAGGCGAACTGCATCGATGTCGCCGCGCCGGCGGGCTGGGCTGCGAGCGGCGCCGTAGCCAGCACCAGAGTGACGATGACCGAGTTGACCGAGAAAGACGTTCGACGATGGATCATGTTCCCCTCCCTTGAAGAAACGAACCCCGTGGATCCATGGCAGAGCCCACGGCTATACCTCCGGTCGGCCCTTCCTCCTCTTTGCGGAACTCCTCGAATCCAGCCGTTCTGCGTCGGGAACGTATCACCCTCGAGGGTGGTCTGGAATCGACAGCGGTCTATATCTCGCTCCCCGGTAAGATCGCCCAATGGCCAAGGCCAGAGGCAGGCTGTTCCTGATCGACGGCTACAGCAATATCTTCCGCGCCTTCTACGCCATCCGCGAGCTCTCGAACTCCAAGGGCGAGCCGACCAACGCGGTCTGGGGCTTTCTCAACATGCTCAGGAAGCTGCTGCGCGAGGAGCGGCCCGAGCTGGTCGGCATCGCCCTGGACGTTTCCAGCGACACCGTCCGCAAGGAGCAGTACGCCGACTACAAGGCCAACCGCAAGCCGATGCCCGAAGACCTGCGGCCCCAGATTCCCTGGATCCGCAAGCTGATCGAGGCCCACCGCATCCCGATCCTGGAGCTCGTCAAGTACGAGGCCGACGACGTGCTCGGCACTCTGTCGCGGGCCGCGGCGGCGGCGGGTTACGAGGTCGTCCTGGTCAGCGCCGACAAAGACCTCATGCAGCTCGTCGGCGAGCGCGTCTCGCTCTTCCACACGGGCCGCGAGAAGCTCTACGGGCCGCGAGAGGTCGAGGCGGACTACGGCGTGCCGCCGGAGAAGATCGTCGACTACCTGGCCCTGGTCGGCGACACCTCCGACAACGTGCCCGGCGTGCCGCTCATCGGCGGCAAGACGGCGGCGAGCCTGCTGGCTGACTTCGGTTCTCTCGAGGAGCTCCTCGAGCGCGCCGACGAGGTCAAGGGCAAGCGCGGCGAGTACCTGCGCACGCACCGCGACGACGCCCTCCTGTCGCGTGACCTGGTGACCATCCACACCGACCTGCCGGTGGAGTTCGCGCCGGAGGAGCTGCGCCACGACCCACCGGACCCGGACCGGCTGCGCGAGCTCTACCGCGAGCTGGAGTTCCACTCGCTGATCGAGGAGCTCGAGGGCTCGTCCGCCGGCGGCGGAGAGCCGGTGGCGCCGGCGGTGGAGATCGAGGCGGCGGACGAGTGGCGCAGCCGGCTCGGCGAGATGGGTGAGGGACTCTGCCTGGCGGCGGTCGGCGAGCCCGCCATCGGTCTGGCGGCCGGCGGCCCCGAGGGGAAGGTCCTGTTCGCCGATCTCCGCCGTGCTGGGTCGGGCGAAGCCGTGCGCGACACCCTGGCGCAACGCCTCGCCGGCGATACGGAGATCCTTGGGCACGATCTCAAAGAGGTCCTTCGCCTGGCGGCCGACGGGAATGAGGCGTCGGCGCCGCTGTTCGACACCATGCTGGTCTCCTACGTCCTGCGCCCCGCCCTGCGCGGCCACGGCCTGGCCGAGGTGGCCCTGGAGCGACTCGACTTCAAGGCCCTCGGCGCCAAAGAGGCCGGCTGGGACAAGGGCGAGCCGCCGATGCCGGGCGCCGAATCGCTCCTGGCCTATGCCGGCGAGCGGGTGCAGCTGGCCCGGCGGCTCGCGGCGCCGATGCGCGCCGAGCTTGCCGAGGATGCGGCTCTCACCCGCGTCTACCGCGAGATTGAGGCCCCCCTGGTGCCGGTGCTCGTCGGCATGGAGGAGACCGGCGTCCTGCTCGACGTCGACTTCCTTGCCGGCATGTCCGAGCGCATGGCCAAAGAGCTCGACGAGCTCGAAGAGTCCATTTACGAGATCGCCGGTCGCCCGTTCAACCTCAACTCTCCGCAGCAGCTCGGCGTCGTGCTGTTCGAAGAGCTGGGCTACCCGGTGATCAAGAAGACCCGGAAGACCAAGAGCTATTCGACCAGCGCCGAGATCCTCCAGGAGCTGGCGGTGCGCGGCTACCCGGTGGCGGAGCTGCTGCTGCGCTACCGCGAGCTCGCCAAGCTCAAGTCCACCTACGTCGACGCGCTGCCCGAGCTGGTCGCCGCCGACGGCCGTCTCCACACCCGTTTCCACCAGGCCGTCGCCGCCACCGGCCGCCTCTCCTCGGCCAGTCCCAATCTACAGAACATCCCGATCCGCACCGAGGCCGGCCAGGAGGTGCGCAAGGCGTTCCGCGCTCCCGCGGGCCGGCTGCTGCTCGTCGCCGACTACAACCAGATCGAGCTCCGCGTCCTGGCCCACATCGCCGGCGAGGAGGCGATGATCCAGGCGTTCGCCGCCGGCGAGGACATCCACCGCTCCACCGCCGCCGCCATGTTCGGCGCCGCGCCCGAGCTGGTCACCGCCGAGCAGCGCCGGGCCGCCAAGATGATCAACTTCGGCATCATCTACGGCATCAGCCCGTTCGGCCTGGCCAACAACCTGGGCATCGGCCAGTCCGAGGCCAAGCAGTTCATCGAGGCCTACTTCGAGCGCTATCCCGGGGTGCGCCGCTACATGGACGAGACCCTCGAAGCGGCCGCCAACGACGGCAAGGTCGAGACCCTATACGGCCGCGTCCGCTGGCTGCCCGAGCTCGGGGCCAAGAACTACGCGGTGCGCGAGAACGCCAAGCGGATGGCGATCAACGCCCGCATCCAGGGCACCGCGGCGGATCTGCTCAAGCTGGCGATGATCGCGGTGGACCGTCGCCTGCGGGCCGAGCATCCCGAGGCCGGCCTGCTCCTCACCGTGCACGACGAGCTGGTGCTCGAGGTGCCGGCGGCGGAGGCCGAAACGGTCGCCGAGCTGGTGCGCGCCGAGATGACCGGCATCGCCGACCTCGCCGTGCCGCTGGTGGTGGACGTGGGCACCGGTCCCACCTGGTACGAGGCGAAAACCGGCTAGCCTGCCACGCTGCAGGTCCCGCCGCCCAGCACGCAGAAGCGCGCGCAGTGCGGGTGGTTGAGCCGCACCGGGCCAAGGGAGTCCGCCAGTCTCGGGCCGAGCTCGAAGCGCGGGTCATAGGGCAGCAGCGTGCAGCTGACCACGACGGACTCACTGGCGTTGCGGCGCTTGACCACCATCCGGCTGCTGGCGCACATCATCGCCGACGGCTCGACGCCCAGGATTCCCCAGCAGGCGGCCGTGATCTCCGGCACGTCGAGCGTCGCGTTCATCTCGGGGAAGAGCACCAGCCGGGCCGGGTCGGCGGCGTCGAGCGCCAGCTTCTCGGCCGCGAAAAGCCGGCCGTAGCCTCGCCGTGCCTCCTGCTCCGACTCGCCCCAGCAGGTGCGCCCGGCCACCGACAGCCTGAAGTCGTGTGCCGCCAGCCAGCGCAGCCCGCGCAGCGTCGGTGCCCAGGAGCCCGGGCCGCGCTCTTTCTCGTGCAGCTCGGGGCCGTGGTGGTCGACGCTGATCCGCAGGTGCAGCTTGTCGCCATGCGCGTCCCGCAGCGCCAGGAGCGCGGCGCGGATCGCCGGCCGCATCATCGGCTGCATGGCGTTGGTGAGCACCAGCGCCTCGAAGCCCCGCCCCAGCGTCTCTTCCAGCATCGTCGGCAGTGCGGGATTGACGAACGGCTCGCCGCCCGTGAAGCCGATCTCGCGCGTCGGCAGCCCGAGCTCGGCGATCTCGTCCAGGTAGCGCTCCGCCTCCGCGGCGCTCAGGTTGGCCAGCCGATCGTTCGCCGGGCTCGACTCGATGTAGCAGCTCTCGCACTCGATGTTGCACAGCGTGCCGGTGTTGAGCCACACGGTCTCGAGTCTTTCCAGCCCGACCCGGGCGCGCGTCGACCCGTCGACGGTGCGCTCCGGGTGCTGGAACTTCTCGGGCGCGAGGGGCAGTCCGCGTGGTCGACTAACGGGCAAGGCGCACATGAGAACGCCCGGACGCTACCACGCCGTCGCCACCCTCTCCGCTGCGCCCTGCAGGTCGGCGTCGTCGGTTCGCCAGGCATAGATGCTCAGGCCGACCGGTGCCCAGACCGGGATGGCAAGAGCGACAACCTGGATTGGCGCAGAAGCGGTCTCGAGGCCCCCTCCGATGCCGTCAACGAAGGTCAGCGCGGCCATCGCGAGGATCACGAACACGAGCTCGTAGCGGAAGCGTGCCCCCGAGGAGTTGTGATACCTCAGCCGCGTTCCTGCTTTGGCCAGAGCCATGATCTGGAGCGGTAGGGTCAACAGCAGGGTATGGCTCCAGAGAGCCGGAGTGGCCAACGTCATCCCGGCGATTGCCAGGATGTAGAGCTGGCGGGGACTGATCGGGCCGCGGCGGGCCAGCCAGGCCGTGACGAGCGCCACCAGCAGGACGAGGGCAACGGGTGGCAGCGGAAGCCCCATGAGATGAAGCCACCGGTAGAGCGAAGTGGAACGGCTCAGAGGCCACACGTTGGGGTTGCCATCCAGCTCCAGGTAGTCGGTGAGGAACGGACTGGCCAGCGTGAGGGCTCCGGCGATGGCAATCCCGGTACCGGCCGCCAGGAGGTGCGACCGGCCGCCCGGGCTCGGTCGGTGAGCCGCCAGCGTTGCCAGGCCGACTGGAGCGATCGGCTTGGTCACGGTACTCAGGCCCAGCAGTAGCCCGGTGAGCAACGGGTGGCCACGCCAGATTGCAAGAGCCACGAGGCAGGAGCCGACGACCGCGAATGAGAGATTGCCGCTGCGAAACCCGTGGTGCAGGGCTTCCGGAGCCAGGACGATATAGAG
>CALZJC010000124.1:9113-13271 GCA_945787525.1 Thermoanaerobaculia bacterium
CAGGTTGGCCGACCGCAGCCCGAGCACCACGTTCCGCGAGTCGGTGACCCGCAGAGCGGCGGCTCCGAGAAAGGCGAACGCCGGTGGGTAGTAGAAGTCGAGGCCTTCGGCATTGGCCGTGGCATAGGGCGACTCCCCGGCAGAGACGCGGTGGAATGCCTCCAGGTAGACGCGCTCGTCTGTTCTGGCGCTCTCCGAGGCGACCAGGGGATAGAAGCGGATCGCCGCCACAAGACAGAGTATGAGGACCGCCGAAAGGTGGACCCACCAGGGCAGGCCAGGGCGAGCATGCAGGTCGTTCTCCCCGAGGCTTGCGCTCGTCATCTGTGGCCGATCTGCTCTTCTTCCGGTTCGGACCGGGCGATTCTGCAGACCCTAGCTCCCGGGCTCGTGCGAAGCAAACCTCGCGGTCCGGGAGACTTCCGCCACGCCGCAGATGCGAGAGGCTGGCAAGCGGCGCCTCCGGGGCTTCCTGGTGGTGCCCGACAACCAATGGCAGGGACCGGTTGGGCGCCGCGGTGCCCGGGAGGCACCACCCACAGGGGTGGCGCTGCCCGGGAGGTGTTGTGCTACTCCTGGTTCGGTCTGGTCGAACACCCCAAGCGCAAGGAGGGCTCGATGGATACGCGCCCGGTGCTGCTTCTGAGAAGGAGAGTTGAGATGAACTATGGAGTCACCATCCCGATGGTCCGCAGGCTCGTTTGCTGTGTCGTCGTCGTGCTGGTCGCGGCAGTGTCGGCTGCCGGAAGCGCCATGGCGGCCGTCCAGGATTCGCCCCGGACCAGAGCCGAGGGGGAACCGAGTCGAACCTCCGTGGACCGCACTGTCCTCGAACGCAAGATGACATGCGCTGCAGGGCCTACCGACAAAGTGACCCTCAAGATCACTCAGAAGACTGTGGAGTTCAAGATCTTGGCCTGCGTGTGCGCCGATACGCCCGAGCGCGCCAGGGGGTATATGAAGGAGCAGATCGAACTCTATGAGCAGCTCGTGATGTCCTCGAACCCGGACCCGCACGAGCTCGAGATGTACCTGATTCTGGAGCATGAAACGGTGCTGGCCCCTCCGCCTGGGGGAGAGCCGCAGGAAGAGACCCTCTTCTGCTATCCGCGGAAGTTGATCCAGCAGTTGGCGCAAAACAGGAACTTCTAGACGAGAAAACGGTGAAGGAGCAGGCCATGAAACGCAAGCTACTTGTCGGCGCGGTCCTGTGCGCCCTTGGCGTCGCCGCGATCGGTGTGGCCCAAACCCAGGTGGCCACACCGCAAGCCCAGCTCTCGACGCTGGAGAGCAGGCTGGCGACGCTCGAAGCGAAGGTGGAAGCCCTCGAGACGGAGAACGCCGAGTTGCGCCAGACGATCCAGCTGTCCGGGGCCAACCTGACGATCCAGGCGCCGGGTCTGTTGAAGATCAAGTCCGGCTCGACGACTTCCATCGAGAGTACCGGCATCATCGAGGTCAAGGGCGCGAACATCTTCTTGAACTGAGCCGCAGGCGGGACGAGATCGATGCCAAAGTCGCTGCTCCGGATCGCGATCCTCGGGCTGGCTCTGGTCGGCCCGGTCGAGGCCGAGCAGAAGCCGGCGGCGGCAGCGAGAGTAGGGGACTTTCACGTCTGTCCCATGGTCACAGCGACGGTGCCACACGTCGGAGGCCCGATCGCAACGGGCAGCGGCGACGTGCTCATCGAGGGCAAAGCGGCCGCGACCGTCGGCTCGATTGCGGTGTGTGTAGCCGGGGGGGACAGCCTGTCTCAGGGTGCTGCGACGGTCTTCATCAACGGGAAACCCGCCGCCCGAGTTGGCGACCTGGCTGCACATGGCGGGACAATCACCGAGGGGGCGAGAACGGTCTTCATCGAGTCCGGACCGGTGTCGGAGCCGTCGGCGGAGCGTGAGGATCTGCCAGAGCCGTTCGAGATCACGCTCTCAGCGGAGCGTGAAGACCTGCCGAAACCGTTTGAGATCACGCTCTCGGCGGAGCGCCAGGACCTGCCGGAGCCGTTTGAGATCACGCTCTCGGTGGAGCGCCAAGGTCTGCCCGAGCCGATCGAGATCACCCTCTCGGCGGAACGGCAAGGTCTGCCCGAGCCGATCGAGATCACGCTCTCGGCGGAGCGCCAAGATCTACCGGAGCCGATCGAGATCACGCTCTCGGCGGAGCGCCAGGATCTGCCGGAGCCCATCAAGATCACCCTCTCGGCGGAGCGCCAGGATCTGCCGGAGCCCTTTGCGGTGACTCTCGTCGCAGAACGTGAGCTGGAGGTACCGGACGTCACGGACATGAGCCTCCTCGAGGCCCGGCGAGAGATCGAGCAGTTCAACCTGGTGCCGGCGGATCGACCTCTGCTCGGCGATGCGGCGGAAGAAGGAGAACAGCCGGGCTCCGTGCGGGAGACCCGGCCGGCCAAAGGCACCCCGGTGGCAGCCCGGTCGCGGGTCACGCTGGTGCTCTATGCGGAGAAGGTCGAAGACACCCCCGAGCCGGAGGACGAGCCTGCCGACGTCGTGGCGGACGACGTCGACTGCACGGCCATCCCCGGTGCCCGAAAGCAGTACGACCCGGTCGAGGAGCGCTTCTTCTGCGCCTGCTCCGACGGCTGGCCGGTGCCAACCGGCGGCACGTGCGCGGAGCAGGTCGCCGAGGTGGACTGCTCTCACATCTCCGGCGCCCAGAAGCTCTACGACCCGTTGAGCGACCGCGTCTTCTGTGTCTGCCCCGACGGCACGCCGATCTCGAGCGGTTCCTGTCCGGAGCTGTTCGCCGATGTCGACTGCAACCGGTCCCCGGGCTCGAGGAGGGTCTTCGACGGTGCCTCCGGCCGCATGGTGTGTGTCTGCCCCGACGGCACCCTCGTGGACGAGGGCGTCGCCCGTTGCCCGGAGCAACAGCAGCCGCAACCGGCCACCACTCAGGATCGCTGCCAGCAGTTCAACGCCCAGTTGCAGGCCGCCCCGAACTCCACCATGGCGACGGTCATCATCCGTCAGGCCCAGCAGGCAGGCTGCGACGTGCCCATGGGCCTGATAGCGGCGGTGAACAACTGGGCGCAGCGGGAGCGGGAGGGCGACAGGCAGCGTCAGCAGCAGCGACAGACCGAGCTCTTCAGCGCCATCATGGGCGGTATGTCCGCGATCATCCAGCAGCAGCAACAGCACCAGAGTCAGGGCCCGACACGCAGCCCGACCTGGACCCCAGGGCCAGCTCCAACCCCGGCGACACCGCCCGGTACCGGTTCGACAGCGCCACCGGCGGGCGACTGTCCCGAGGCGCAGAAGCAGCAGGTCTGTAGCGAGTGGCTCGTCAGCTACGAGGCCTCGGACGGCCGCGTCAGCTGCTGCGGCCCCAACGGCAAGATCGACAATGACGACTGCCGCAAGTCCTACACGGAGTGCATCCCCCGGAAGGACTGTATGCGGTGGGAGACGCGCTGCACAGGGCGCCGATGATGCGACAGACGCACTGGACGAGAGCGCGACAGGCGTTCCGCAGGGCCTTTCTGGGCATCTTCATCTGTCTGGCTGCCGCGGCCGGGACCGCCCAGACAGCCGGCCCGGACGCCACCTCCGGCGCCGAGCCCGAGACCGATGGCTGGCTGCAGGAGTTCTCGAGCCTGCGGGACCAGCAGCGGTACCGGGAGGCGCTGGCCATCCTGCGTCCTCGAGCGAACGCCGGAGACGCCCGAGCCCAGGGCCTCCTGGGCGATCTCTACACCAGGGGCGAAGGAGTTCCCGAGGACTGGGCGCAAGCCGCCAGGTGGTCGCACAAGGCGGCGGAGGCGGGCGACAGCCTCGCCATGCACAATCTGGGCAGGGCCTACGAGCTCGGGCAGGGCCTCAGGCAAGACCTCGCGGAGGCGGTGCGCTACTACCGGTCCTCCGCCGAGGCCGGGCACCCTACCGCCCAGGCCAGACTCGGGGACCTGTACGTAAACGGCACGGGGGTCGAGCAGGACTTCGCCCTGGCCGCACGTTGGCTCAGCAAGGCGGCGCCCGCGGGGGATCCGGGCGCCCAGAACCAGCTCGGCTTCCTGCACGCAACCGGGCAGGGGGTGGTCAAGGATCTCACCGCGGCGGAGCGTTGGTGGCGGATCGCGGCCACGGCGGGCAACCCGGCGGCGCAGTTCAACCTCGCCCGGATGTACCTCACCGGGCTCGG
>CALZJC010000125.1 GCA_945787525.1 Thermoanaerobaculia bacterium
AAGAGACGGCCGACACGACGACCTGCCACCGATTGGGCGGCCCCGACGCTAAGGAACCGGGTCGTTGTCGGCGCTCAAGGTGCCGCCGGAGAGGACCGAGAAGCCGTCCCGCAGCACGACGCCGGCCGGCGAGCCGAGGGTCAGGTCACCGGTGCCGGTGACCGTATAGGCGGGACCCGCGTGGATCTCGCACGGGCTGTTCTCGACGACGGTCGTCGTGACCGAGTCGTTGTCCAACACCATCGAGCAGACGCACGTCAGTGCCACGTTGTCGACGGCATAGCCGTCGCTGCCGTCCAGGTAGCCGGGGTCGAAGCTGACGTTGTCGTAGAACTGAAAGCGGATCTGGAAGCCGTCGACCAGGGTCAGGCCGGCATCGGCGGCGACCTGGTCGAGGTCGATCAGGCCGTCCTGAAAGACCAGATCGGGCACGTCCTGGAAGGCGAGCGCGTTGACCCACGGGTCGCCCTCCGCCTGGCGGATGAACACCCCGTCCGAGGCCCCGTTCTCGTCTCTGGCCTCGGCCCAGCGGAAGTCCAGCCGCACGTCGGTCTGGCCGGCCAGGTCGGCGGCCAGGTCGAGCGCCGCGATCGATGACGTCGCGTCGGGAACGGCGTCGTCCAGCACCGCGCTGTAGTTCCCCGTGTCGGGCAGATCCGCCAGCACCCGCACCCGGCCGTCTTCGGTGGCCCCCACCCGCCAGTAGTGGCTCAGGGCACCGCTCTCGAAGCCGTCCTGGAAGCCGCACGCCACCGGCTCCCAGATAGAGGTCTGCACGGTGTTGCTGCCGAGGGTGAGGGACGTGCTCGTCGAGTCCACCGTCGCGCTGTTGGAGGCGATGCCGCCCTCGATCGCGGTGACCTCGAAGGTACGCATCAGCGATCCGCCCGGCGCCAGGTTCTCACCGGTGATCCAGGTGATCAGGCTGCCCGCCGCCGTGCCGGTGCTGCTGGCATCGGCAGATAGCGAGCCGGCAACCAGCATGGTGTGCGGCGGCACGATGTCGCGGATCTCGATGGCGTCGGCGGTGACCGGGCTGTCGTTGGTCACCGTCAAGGTGTAGGTGAGGGTGTCGCCGATGTCGGCGGTGACGACGTCCACCGCTTTGCTGATCCTGGCCAGAACCGTGGTGGCGCGAAACGCCGCCACGGTGGCCGCCGTGTTGTCCAGGGCCTGCCTGTTGTCGGCATCGCACGGCGGGTTGGCCTGGTTGCCTGCGGTACAGACCGTCGAAGTCCCGGCGGGTACTCCCGTCGGAACGCCACCCTCGAGCTCGTCGGGATTGGAGAACCGCTGCAACCGGGTGCAGGCACCGCCCAGGTCGGCGCAGAGATCGTTGTAGGACATCACCGTCCGCCAGCCGCCCGCCGGGTACGGGTAGCCGTGGTTGTAGGTGTAGGGCAGGCCGCTGGTGTCATCCACGTACCAGTCGTGCCGCAGCCCCATGTTGTGGCCCAGCTCGTGGCCGAAAGTCAGATTACCGGTGGCGCAGGAGAGCCGGCAGACGTTGAAGGCGAAGCCGGCGAAGCCGGGCGAGACGCTCCCCATCAGGTAGCCGATACCGCAGCCGCCGGTCTCCACCCACAGGCTGACGGCATCGGCGCCATAGGTATCGCGGGTCGCATGGACGCCGTCCATGAAGCCGTCGCTGGTGCCGGCCAGCCGGCCCAGGTCGGTGCTGGAGCTGCCGGACTCGACGTAGCTGACCTCCTCGGAGTGCACGACGCGGATCCGCTGGCCGACCCCGCCATTGGCGTAGGAGACGTTGGTCTCCACCTCTCCCAGGTCGATGAGGGCCTGCATCGCCTCGTGGCCGCCGGCGCTCAGGCGGGCCTCCTCGGTGTAGACGACGAGGACGTCGATGAGCGTCGGGGGACCGCCCGGCGCGGCAGCGGGCGCCGATCGGCCGACGGCCGCCGCGCCATCCCAGACCACCTCGAAGTCCGAGGTCTCCTCGGGCCAGCCAGCCTCGTCCAGCTCCTCGATCCGGTGACCGCCCGCCGGGTCTGGCCGGATCTGGAGATTCGACCCGGGCCGCCGCAGGCTGCCGTACACCCGGCCGTCGCGGACCACGAAGACCGCCTGGCCCAGGCCGTCTTCGAGGAGCCGACCCAGCCAGGAGTGGCCGCCGCGGGCCAGCGGCCGTCCTCCGGTCCTCTCCAGGATGACCACCTCGTCCTCGAACAGGTTCAGGCGGACGATCTCGGCCTCGGCGGGCGCCGGGCCACTCTCGGCGCCCGGCCTGGCCAGCGCCTCGGCCGCGAGACCGACTCTCTGCTCGCGCCACACCCCCGGCCGCGGGTTCACCGCGACCGGCGAGCGGGCCGCGACGAGATCGCGCAGGTCTTGCGCCCCCGCCGCCAGGGCGCCGGCCAGGCAGAGAGCCAGGGCCGGTGCGCACCGAGTGCCCCGGCCGAGCCCTCGCGGCAGTCGCCGGGAGCGCGCCCGCTGGTCGCATGCCGCCACCCTCGAATCCTGCGCCTTCGGCTCGCCGCCCGCCATGCAGGCCTCCACAGCGGCACCGGGGCCCGAAACGCACGGCGGGGGCCCGAATCGGGCCCCCGCCTGGAGTAGTTGATGGGTTGGTGGTGGACGCTAGTCGACGACCTCGAGCGCGTTGACGTCCTCGCCCGAGGAGATCCCGAGGCTGGTCAGATCCAGCCGCATCGAGAAGACGCCCGAGGTGTTGTCGCCGAAGGTGCCGGCGAAGTCGAGAACGTCCTCGTCGTTGGTGGTGATGCCGCCCACGGTGGAGTTGCTGACGATCGACAGCGCCAGCTCACCGCTGGAGGTGAACCCGGCGGCATCGACGTCCCGTCGGCTCGATCCGCTGAGCCCGACGTCGCTGCCGTCGAAGTACTTGGCGAACGAGCCGGAAGTGCTGCTGCCCAGCGTGCCGGTGAAGATGAAGAGATCCTCGTCGGCGCCGCTGGCGCCGGAGCCGCTGAAGCTGCCCTGGGTCCCCACGATGAGACGTCCGTCCGCGGCCAAGGCCACGCTGTCGACGTCCTCGCCGTTCGAGGTCAGGCCGACGTCGCTGCCGTCGAAGTAGAGGCTCAAGGTGCCCGAGGTGTTCGGGCCGCCGGTTCCCGAGAACCGCAGGACGTCGGAGTCGTCGAAGCTGACGCCACTGGCCGAGCTCGCCGCCTGCATGCTGATGAGGAGGTCGCCGTTCGGCAGGATGGCGAACCCGTCGATGTCCGTCGTCAGGCCCATGTCGCTGCCGTCGAACTCGAGCGCCCAGGTGCCGGACGTCTCGTCGTAGGAGACGATGTCGTCATCGGTCACGGTGCCGACGCCCGGCACCGAGGTGTTGGAGTTGAAGGACATCCAGACCGAGGAGCCGGAGGGCTGCTCGCACGTGTCCGTGGTCTCGTTGCAGGTCTGACCACCCGTGCACGGCGCGGTTCCAGCCTGGCAGTCGTTGACCGCGTCGCAGGTTTCGGCGCCGTCGCAGAACAGGCCGTTGTCGCAGTTCGCGTCATTGGCCACGTTGTCGCAGGAGTCGCTGCCCACGTTGCAGGAGTCGTCGGTGCAGCTGACGCCGTCGTCGCAGGTGGGCGGTGTACCGGCGTCGCAGCTGTCGGTGCCCTCGTTGCAGGTCTCGGCGCCGTTGCAGAAGGTGCCGTCATCGCAGACCGGCGGCGTGCCGGCGTCGCAGCTGTCGGTGCCCTCGTTGCAGGTCTCGGTGCCGTTGCAGTAGAGACCGTCGTTGCAGGCCGGCGGCGTGCCGGCGGCGCAGCTGTCGGTGGTCTCGTTGCAGGTCTCGGTGCCGTTGCAGTAGAGACCGTCGTCGCACGTCGGCGCCGTGCCAGCCTGGCAGATGCCGGTGCCGACGTCGCAGGTCTCGGCGCCGTTGCAGAAGGCCCCGTCGTCGCAGTCCGCGTCCACCGTGCAACCGATCGGGTCACAGGTATCGGTGCCCTCGTTGCAGGTCTCGGTGCCCGGATCGCAGGGAGCCGTGCCGTTGTCGCAGCTGTCGGTCGTCTCGTTGCAGGTCTCGGCGCCGTTGCAGAAAACCCCGTCATCGCAGGCCGGCGGGGTGCCGGCGTCGCAGCTGTCGGTGGTCTCGTTGCAGGTCTCCGTGCCGTTGCAGAAAGCGCCGTCATCGCACGCCGGCGGCGTGCCGGCGTCGCAGCTGTCGGTGGTCTCGTTGCAGGTCTCGGTGCCGTCGCAGAAGAGACCGTTGTCACAGGTCGGCGGGGTGCCCGCCTCGCACTGACCGGTGCCGGTGTTGCAGGTCTCGGCGCCGTTGCAGAAGGCCGCGTCGTCGCAGTCCGCGTCGACGGTGCACTGCACCGGCGTCTTCACCGCGAAGACCAGGTCGTCGCGGTCGTTGTAGGCGCCGGCGGTACAGGAGCTGGCGGTACCGGTGTAGCGGAACTGCGCCCGCACCGCCTGGAGCGACCCGGTCGGCAGGGTGTACTGTGCGGTCAGCGCGTGCGCGCCGCCCCCCGGCGGGACGATCGACGTGATGTAGACCCACGAGGGGCTGTTCGCGTCGGCCGCATAGTAGAGGTCGAGCGTGTCCGAGGAGCCCGTGCTCCACGCCCACACCGTCGCCTCGACCTCGACCGTCGCGCCCTCGGCGAAGTCGAAGCCGTCGAGTGTCCGCACCACGATGCGATCGTTCGACTCGTCGCTGTGGTACGTGCCCGAGGTGCCGTCGTTGCAGACGTCCAGCGTGTTCGGCTGGTTGGGCTCCGCGGGGCTCAGGTTGTCGCGGCTGTCGACCAGGGTGGTCGAGTCGCACTCGCTGCCGGCGATCGCGCACTCGGGAGCGCCGAGGCCGGCGTTGTAGACCGCGACCTGCGGGCCGTTCTGGCCGGCCGGCGTCACCGAGACACTCATGCCGGAGGTCCGCGTCGTCGCACCGTCGAAACCGACCACGTCGAAGTTATAGCTACCGACCGCCTGCGAGCCGCTGACGGTGAGGGTGAGCGTGCTGTTCGCCGAGCCGTTGGCCGGCGGGCTCACCGAGCCCGGGGCGAAGCCGCAGCTGATGCCGGCGGGGTTGCCCGAGCACGACAGGGCGACGTTGCCCGTGTAGCCGAAGCTCGAGATCACGGTGCAGGTCGACTGGTCGGTCGTGCCCTGCTCGGTCGAGTGGCTCGACGGCACGCAGGAGACGCTGAAGTCGGGCTGGCCGACAGGCTGGTCCGTCGCGCACGCCGAGGCGGGGCCGAAGCAGCTGTCGGCCGGGCCCTTCGGGATCACCACATAGGAGTAGTCGCGGCCGTTCTGCAGCCCCGAGTCGTTCCAGGAGGTGCCGGTCGTCGCACCCAGCTTCACCTTGCCGAAGTCGCAGGCGAAGACGCCCTCGGTGCGGAAGACCTCGTATTCGGTGGCGTTGGTCACCGCGCCCCAGGAGAGGGTCACCAGCTGGTTGCCCGCACCGGTCGTGACGCTCGGCGCGGCGGCCGGATTGTTGGCGCAGCCGGAGTCCTGCACCACCGGCGTGGTGCAGGCGATCTCCTGGTCGTTGAAGGCGTCGAAGATCGCCGTCATGTGCGGCGTGCCGTCGTTCAGGTTGCCGTTGTCGTCGTCGGCGGCCAGGTAGTTCCGGTAACCGCTCGTCGCCGCGCAGCCGCCGTTCGGCGGGCCGCCCGAGAACCAGGTGCCGGTGGCGCCGGCGCCGATGAAGGTCAGCCGGGTGACGATCTCGTGGGCGGTGTTGTTGTCGTAGTT
The DNA here is from genome assembly GCA_945787525.1 of Thermoanaerobaculia bacterium. Classification (GTDB taxonomy): domain Bacteria; phylum Acidobacteriota; class Thermoanaerobaculia; order Multivoradales; family JAHEKO01; genus CALZJC01. The sequence continues at coordinate 5,689 of CALZJC010000125.1, forward strand.
GTAGGGCGCCTGCTGCAGCTGGCGCTTCCACAGCGACCAGACGGCCTCGGAGTAGACGCCGCCGACGCAGTGGACGCTGCCCCCGCAGTTGGCGTTCGACCAGCTGTAGTCATGCGGTTGGACCGAGGCGCGCTTCAGGTAGTCGATGTCAAGCACGCCGTCGCACGCCAGGCAGGGGTCGCCGTTGCCCGAGCAGTTGACGCCGAGCCGGAAGTTGCGGCCGGTGCAGGAGGTGTTGAGGCGCAACGCGGGGTCGACGTCGGCGATGCCCTCGCCCGACGGGCTGGCGATCCCCGGGGTGGCGTCGTTGGCGTCCATGCCGTGACCCCACTCGTGGTCGAAGACGCCGGCGATCTCGCCGGTGTTGGCGCAGCCGCCGCCGGAGCGGTAGAAGTTCACCGTGCCGTTCCAGAAGGCGTTGCAGGTGTTGTTGATGTTCATGTTCGAGGTCAACCGGTTCTGCAGCCACCCGTTCGAGGGCAGCTGGCCGCGGGCCATCTCGATGACCTTGTTGAGCTCGTAGAAGCCGGTGCGCGAGGCGTGGGTGTTGCCGGCGCCGCCGAAGCCGGGAGTCACGCAGTCGGTCCCCCCGGAGGCGCCCCAGTCGATGCCGTCGATCTGGGTCAGGCTCTCGCCGCCGCACTGATCGTTGATGTTGACGTAGGGGCCGAAGAACGTCGCGGTCATGCTGCCGGTCGCCGCGATGTTGCCACCGGTGTCGGTGGTCAGCGTGCCGCCGGTGGTCGAGACGTCCTGGAAGGGCATCGGCCAGCCGGGCTGCTCGACGCCGTCCGGCACGATGCCGTCGTTGGTCACCGGCAGCACACCGCCCTTGACCTCGGCGTACTGGTTCATGTCCTCGAAAGAGATGAGCGCGCCCGAATGGGCGTCCACCAGGCCTTCCCAGCGCCCCGGATCGCCGGCGAAGGAGGCGCGCACCGCCCAGACCAGCCGGTACGTATAGCCCGTGCCAAGACCGCCCGCGCTGATCTTCTGGCCCCTGGCCAGCGGCACCAGCATGAGCTCTGTCTTGTCCCAGAAACCAGCTCTCACGTGCGGTTGGCCGAAGGAGGTGACCACCTGGATGGCGACATCCTGCTCGATCGACGGACGCGTCGCGACGTCGATGTCACCCCATTTCTCCGCGCCGAAGAGCACCAGGTTGCCGCTGTTGACCACTGCGGTGAGATAGCTGCCGCGCACCGGCACCCCGTCCACGACCCGGGGCTGGAAGATCTGCGCCAGTCGTCCGCGCTCGTGCACGGAGATCCGCGCCACCGGGGGAACCTCGGCGAGATCGATTCGCAGCGCGCCCGCGTTGCGGGCCAGATAGGCGCGAAACGCGTCACCCACCGCGGCCCGGAGAGCCGCGTCGTCGGCGGGAGGCTGGGCGCCCAGAGCTTCCCAGCTCAACGCGTTGCCGACACCGCGTCCAGGGATCAGCGGCGTAGCGGGGGTCAGCGAAGCCCAGCGGCCGCTCCGCAAGTCCAGCTGCCCGGCGGCGGCCGGCACCTGGACGGCGGCCAGATCGTCGAGAGCCTTCGCCTGGAAGTCGACCGGCAGCCCGGCCGGGGTCAGGTATCGAACGTCGATCTCGAGCTCGGCAAGCCGGAACTCCCGGTCGCCGAGCGCCGAGACCTGCTTGGGCTCGATGCCCCAGGCGGGTCCGCTGCTACAGGCGAGGATGACTATCGCGGCCAGAGCACAGCCGGCCGTGGATCGCTTGCTGACGAGCTTTTCGTAGCGCATGTATTCTCCTGTGATCGCTTCTCTGGTTGAGGAAATCCCGCACCGATTCTTGCAATCGTCCCCACGGCGGTAACGCAAACAGCCCTCTCTGGTGAAAATCTGTCTTCCTGGACGGGCGCAAGATACACCTTTTGTGCGGCGGGCGCAAGTTGCGGCGAGAAACGGGCACTGGAGTGACCCCGGCAAAGGTTCCGGCTAGGACTCTGCGAGGTCGACGCGCCGATTCACGTGCTCGCCGGGCGGGAACGGGTCGCGCCGGCCGATCTCGCGGCCGTCGAGAGTCAGCGTCGGTGGGCGCAGGTACCGATGGCCCTCGATGCCCAGCCCGAGCACCGCGATCAACGCCGCGATCCGGAGAGTCCTCCGCGCCGAGAGGGGTTCGATTCCCGCCCGCGCGGCAAGCCCCGTGACGGCAACGGCCGCCAGGGCGGCGACCACCGGAATCAGCGTCGCGCCGTGCCGCGCATAGCCGAAGAAGCCCGCCGTCGCCACCAGCTTGCCGGCGGCGAAGAGCTGCCAGAGGTAGAGCAACCGCTGCCGCCGGCCGAACCAGATCCCGACCAGACAGACGGCGAGCAGCACCCACCTCCAGACCGCGAAGCCGCCGCCCCCGGGCACCGTCAGATCGACCGCCCTCCGCTGTCCCGCCAGCCGCCAGGGCAGGCCTCTGCCGGTCCAGCCCAGCGCGGCGCCGCTCCAGGCGATCTCGAGCCGCGCGACGGCCAGGCGAAGCCACTCGCCGGTATGCGTGCCGATCCACTGCCACCCGAGCCGGTAGCCGTCCGTCACCATCTCGACGTGCGGGGGATACGACAGGGTGAGATCGCGGGGTGGGAGGCCGGCAAGCAGGGCCCCCGGGTAGCGATCGATCCCACCACGAAGGGTCGGCAGGCGATCGAGGCCGTCCGGATCGAACCCCGCGGGGGCACCGGCGCGGTTGGCGAGAGAGAAGTTGAGCGGCCCGTAGAGGGCGACGAAGGGATGCGGCTGCAGAGCCTGCGGGCGGCTGCCGAAGGCCTCTTCGAGGATCGCGAAGTCCGCGGCCCGGATCTCGCGGCCGCCGCGGATCGACACCGTGGCGGCGACGAAGTTGCCGCTGGCGCGACGCGCGAAGGCCGGCAGGCGGCGCCGCTCTTCCAGCGCCGCGGGCGTCCAGCGCAGGCCGGCGGTGGCCTGCTCGATCCCCCGCTGCGCCGCCTCGGCGGCGGCCGGCAACCTGGCCTCGACGTGGTTGAAGTCGTGGATGGTCTGCCAGGCGGTGAGGTGCCATGGCAGGAGCACGGCGCCGAAGCCGATCGCCAGCGGCAGGGCCAGGCGGGTCATCTGAGGACCACGACGCCTGGCCGAGCCACCGCGCCACCGGATCACCGCCAGCCAGAGCATGGCACCCGCCGTGAAGAGCAGATGCTCGACCCGCACCAGACAGGCGAGGCCGTGCAAACCGCCCCAGACCAGCAGCCACCCCGCCGAAGGCCTCGCGGCAAGCCGCGGCGCGACCAGCAGGATCAGACCGACAAGGAGCAGATACGGCGTCTCGTTGTTGAGCGACGTCGACAGCACCATGAGCCCGGTCGACAGCGCGCTCCACAGGCCGACCACCAGCGCCACGGCGGGATGCGAGCTTCGCGCCGCCCGCCCCCTGCCGGCCGTCGACCCCGAGCCAGCGCAACAGATAGGCGTTGCCCGGCGGCCGCAGCGGCAGCCCCGCCTCGAAGCTCTCACCCCTGCCGAGCGCCGTGGCGTAGTCCGTCCAGACGACCGCATCGCCCTTGTAGAGCGCCGAATGGGGCCAGTAGCGGTCGGGCGTTGCCTGCCAGAACAGCAGCCGGGTCGCCAACGCGATGGCGAAGACCGCGAGCGTCGCCCAGCGCCGCGACGCCGACCGCCGGCCGGCGCCGCTCATGCGCAGCCCGATCCGTCGATCACCGGCCGTGAGCCCCGGGGGAGATTCGACATGCGCCGGAGCCTAGCTCACTGCACCCGGCTCGAGCCGCCCCCGCGCCGAGGGTAGACTCTGCCGGCGGATCCATCTCCTAGAAGACCGTTCTCATGGCGTCAGGCAGCAAGTCGACCCTGGGCGACGCCGACACCGTAACGCTGGTCGTCCACGGCATCGGCCGCCACCAGGGCAAGGACATCGCGGCGGCGGCGGCGAAGGGTTTCCGGGACTCCGAGCTGGCTGCCGCTTTTCGTCTCGAGACCACCGACCGCTCCGTTCTCTCGCGAACCCGGCGGGAGGAATACCCCTGGACCCAGAAGGGCCTGGTGCGGCTACGGAGCGACGACTCCCACCACGTCGTGCTCCCCTGCGTCTGGTCCGGTGAGCGCATCGGCGGCAACGCCGCCTTCTGGCTGCTCGGCATCGCCCTCGCCTACGCGGCGCTGGTCGCGGCCCTGGTGCTGATCAAGACCTATCTCGGGAGCTGGGACGAGCGCTACTTCTGGGTACTCGGCGGCGCCATCGCCTTCGACCTCCTGGCACGCAAGAAGGGCGGTGGCGGTTTTCTCTTCACTCCCCTGATTGCCGGCTATGGTCTGGTTCGTCTTGCGCTTCTCGCGAGCTACCCCTATCTGCCGCTGCTTCCGGCCGCGGTCCTGTGCGGCCTGGGCCTGGCCGTTGCCCTGCCGGCCGTTCGCTGCGCGCCGCTGGCGCGCAACCTGATCTGGCGGGTGCTGATCATCCTACTGGCGGTCGGCCTGGTCCTGCTGTTGACCGGCGCGGGGCTGCTGCTCGGCGATCTGGCAACCCGGGGCGCCGAGCTGCTGGGCGAGGCCGGGCAGACCCTCTGGAGCACGATGCTCTTTCTCTCCGGACCTCTGCTCGCCTTCGCGATCATCGCCGCCGTCCTGCGACTGACCGGGGCGTTGTCGATGGTGGATCTACTGCACGACGTCACGCGCTACCTGGGCTCTCCGCAACGACGCCAAGAGCTGATGGAGGCGCTGGCCGAGCTCATCGCCGATGTCGAGAGGCGCGCCCCCAAGGCCCGCGTGCAGCTGGTGAGCCACAGTCTCGGCACGGTTCTCGTCACCCATGCCCTGGCGCGGATCCAGCCGCGGCGGCCGGTGCGGCTCGTGACCATGGGCTCGCCTCTGCTCTTTCTCTCCAAGGTCTTCCCGAAGGTGCTGCAGACCCCCGAGGACCTCGCCCGCTCATACCAGAGATCGGGCAGCGTGTCCTCCTGGATCAACCTGTGGCGCGACGGGGACCGGGTGGGCCGCGCGCTCGACGTCCGGGCCGAGCTGTTCACCGAGGGCTCGCTGGGGCCCGGCGGGCATGCCGACTACTGGCAGGACAAGAGCACCTGGCACGCCATCGCGGCCTGGGTTGCGGGCCGACCGCTGCCGGTGAGCCAGCAGCCGGCGACCTCCTTCTTCTCCCGCCACGGCGCCACGGCCATGGCTATCGCCGTAGCCTCGGTGTGGACGCTCCTCGCCCTGGCCTGGAAAGGCCCGACCATCTCCACGATCGGCGCGTTTCCGGACCTGATCCCGAGAGGCCAGCTGGAGGTGCGCGTGGTGCGGGACCCGTCAGAGGAGCCGGTGCCCGGAGTCCACGTGCAGATCCGCGACCAGAGCGGTGTGACCGGGTCCGGGGGCCGCCTGCGCCTCGTGGGCCTGCGCGCTGGCGCATACAAACCGGTGGTTCCCGACCAGCCGGCGTTCGACCGGGGCGGCTCTTTGTGGCACTACCGGCCGCCGCTGGTCATGGAAGAGGCCGAGGTGGTCAAGGACGGGCTGAGCCGGGTGACTGTGCGTCTGCACCCCCTTGTCCTGGTCACGGGTCGAATCACGGGCGCCGACTGTGCAGCGGAGCGCTGCTACGTCGTCATCGACACCGACCTCACGACGCGCGCCCAGCCAGACGGGACTTTCAGTGTACAAGCCCGACCGACCGAGTACGCCCGCTCGTTGCGCATCCTGGTAGGGGGTGCCAGTCACGAAGTGCAGATTCCGAGCGGAGCTCTGCAGCTCGGCGAGGAGTACGACCTGGGGTCCGTCGACATCGGCGATCTGGCTACCCCTCGAGCGGCCAGCCGTACTCCCGAGCGATAGCCAGCAGGATCTCGATCCGCAGCAGACTGCCGCTGGCCGAGTTGGTCATGATGACCGTTCCCTGCCCGGTTTCCGGATAGGCCCACAGAATGCTGGTGGAGCCCCAGGTGCCGCCGGTGTGAACGATGTAGAACCCGGTGCCTTCGCCGGCCAGCTCGAAGCCCAGCCCGGCCCCGTCGGCCAGGGGGTTGCCGGCGACCTCGATCTGCCGGGTGAGCATCTCGGCCGTCAGGGCCCTGGAGAGCAGGCGGTCGGACTCGCCGCGATGGCTGCGGAGGATCTCGATCGCGAACTGGGCCAGGTCGGACGGCGTCGTCCACAGGCCGCCGGCCGCCAGCAAAGGGATGTGCAACCGATCGCCGGGCACCGGCCGGCCGCGCAGGTCGTGCTCGACCGCCGCCCGGGCGCGCAGAGCGGCTGGCAGCGGCTGCTCATAGGTGCTCGACGCCAGGCCCAGCGGTTCGAGGACCCTCTGCGCCATGAACGCCGCGAACGGCTCGCCGGTCACGTCCCGAACCAGCAGCTCGAGGATTGCGTAGTCGGCGTTGGCATAGCGGTACCGGCTGCCGGGCACGGCCGTCACCCGGGTCGGGCCGTCGACGTCGATCCCGGGCGCCGCGTCCAGCAGCTCCCGCAGCTCGACCGTGGCTCCCTCACCGGCCGGCCTGAAGTAATCCGGCACCCGATCGCCAGACGACCGGTCGGTGAAGCCGTCCTGGATGCCACCGCTGTGGCTGAGCAGACGCCGCAGCGTCACCTTCTCGGCCGCCGTGAACTCGCTGTCCGGGATCCGCCACGACCTCAGGTGCTCGTTGACGTCCCGATCCAGCTCCAGACGGCCCTCCCCCACCAGCGTCAGTGCCGCCGCCGCGGACAGGCACTTGGCGATGGAGCCCGCATGGAACAGCGTCTGATCCGTCACCCGATCGCCGGTGCCGGCTTCGAGCGTGCCGAAGCCCCCGCTCCAGGCGATCTCGTAGTCATCGATGACCGCCAGGCCGACGCCGGGGACGGCGTAGTGCCGCATCCGCTCCGCCAACGTCGCCCGCTGGTCCCACTGCGGCTCGGCGGACTCGGTCATCGGCACCAGCCCGGCGCGTACCCGGTCGATGCGGGGATCGCCGGTGGGCTCGTCCACCTCGCCGGCCGGCGCCCCCGGCGGACCGGGGCCACAGGCCAGGAAGAGGAGCGCACCCAGAATGCCCAAGCGTGAACTCCGCCATGATCTCGTCATGGATCTCCAACCTCCGTATGTGCCCCCAAGACTACGGGCCTGGCTCTGGCGGCCGCGCCACCCCGACAGGTGGCGCCCTCACCGCAGGCGCTGTCGGGCTGCGAGTACACTGCCCGCGAGGCCACATGACCGACCACTACCGCAGGCCCTCGCCGGTGACCGGCGAGGAGATCGACCCCCTCGACGAGGTTCGCTACTACGGCATCCCCACCTTCCTGCGGGCGCCCATCGCCCAGCGCCTCGAGGGCCTCGACATCGCCCTGGCCGGCGTGCCGTTCGACGCCGGCGCCACCAACCGCCCCGGCGCCCGCCACGGCCCGCGCGAGATCCGCAATCAATCGCAGCTGACCCGCAGGATCCACCCGCGCACGAGGATCGACCCCTCCGCGCACTGCCGGGTGGCGGACGTGGGCGACGTGCCCTTCGAGGACGTCTTCTCGCTCGAGGCCGCCCACGCCGCGATCGAGGC
>CALZJC010000126.1 GCA_945787525.1 Thermoanaerobaculia bacterium
ACTACCGGCTGATGAAGCTGGACGAGAGCTACCAACGATTGGTCGAGAGCGACCTGGCGGCGGCCGGAGTCGAGCTGTTCCCGGAGCGCCTGGGGGACGGACAGTAGTGTCCCGTGCGGCAAACAACCTGGCCGCCGCCGGCCTGCTCCTGGCGCTGGCCGGCTGTGCCGCCTCGCAGACGCCGGCGCCGAAGGTCGAGGAACCGCGGCCGCCCGTCGAGGCGGCCACCGCGGTCGATCGGGCGGTGGCCACCACCGGCGACGTCATCACCTACTCGGTGACCGTCGACCACGACCCCGGCTTCGAGATCGAGCTGCCCGAGCCCGGTGCCGAGATCGCCGGCTTCCGCATCTTCGACCTCGGCCGCGATGAGCCGGCCGAGCGCCGCGGCCGTCGTGTCGAGAGCCGCTGGTACAAGCTGCGCGCCGACATCGTGGGCTCCTACGTGCTGCCGCCGGTCAGCGTGAGCTACCGCCCAGCCGGAGGTGACGAGTGGCGGACGATCGAGACGTCGGCGATCTTCGTCGAGGTCGAGTCGGTGCTGCCCGCCGGCGGCGAGGCGGCGGACATCCGCGACCTCAAGCCCCTGAGACGCGTGCGCCGCGGACCGCCCTGGCCATGGATCGGCGCCGGGCTGGCGGCGCTGGCGCTGGCCGCCGCCGCAGGGCTCGCCTGGTACCGGCGAGCGCGGCCGGTGGCGCCGTCCATCCCGCCGCACGAACTGGCGTTCAGCCAGCTCACCACGCTGCGCGGCATCGACTTCGATGATCCGCTGGCGGTGCGGCGCTTTCATTTCCGCATCTCGGAGATCGTCCGCGCCTACGTCGAAGGCCGCTGGGGCCTCAATGCCACCGACCTGACCACCGAGGAGATCCTGCCGGAGCTCGCCGAGCTCTACGGGCTGGCGGCCGCCGAGGCGGAGCAGCTCAGCCGGTTTCTGGGCGCCACCGATCGCGTCAAGTTCGCCGAGCACCGGCCGCCGCCGGAGGAGATCGAAGCGACCTGGGAACGGGCGTTGGGCTTCGTCGAAGCCACCCGTCCACGTGCCGAGGTCGAGGACTCCGACGCCGAGCCCGAGAGGAAGGCGGCGTGAGCGAGCTGCACTTCGCCGATGCCGGCCTGCTCTGGCTGCTGGCGCCGGCCTATCTGCTGTGGCTGGGTCTCTGGTGGCTCCTGGCGCGCCGGCGGACGGCCGCGGCGGTGCGCTTCTCCACCACCCGGACCCTGGAGCGGTTGCGGCCGTCGAAGACGCTGATCATGCGCCGTCTGGTCCAGGGCCTCAGGTTGCTGACGGTGGCCCTGCTAGTCCTCGGCATGGCGCGGCCACAGACCGGCCGGCGGCAGACCCAGGTCCAGACCGAGGGCATCGACATCATCCTGGTGCTCGACACCTCGGGCTCGATGCAGGCCCTCGACCTGGACGCGGACCGGGCGGTCAACCGCCGCCGCAACCGTCTGGAGGTGGCCCGCGCGGTCGTCGAGCGCTTTGTCCAGAAGCGCCAGAACGACCAGATCGGCATGGTCGTCTTCGGCAACGAGGCGTTCACCCAGTGCCCGCTGACGCTGGATCACGGCGTTGTCGCCGCCTTTCTCGAGCGGCTGGAGATCGGCATGGCCGGCGACGGTACGGCGATCGGCTCGGCCCTGGGCACGGCGGTGAAGCGGCTGCGCGATTCCGAGGCGGAGTCCAAAGTGATCATCCTGCTCACCGACGGCCGCAACAACGCCGGTCCGCTGAGCCCGCGCAAAGCGGCGGAGATCGCCCAGACGTTCGACACCCGGGTCTACACCATCGGCGTGGGCACCCGCGGCAAGGCGCCGTTCATCGTCGACTCGCTGTTCGGCAAGCGGGTGATCTACGAGGACGTGGAGATCGACGAAGAGATGCTGCGGGAGATCTCGGCGCTCACCGGCGGCTCCTACTTCCGGGCCGAGGACAGCGAGGCGCTGGCCGAGATCTACGACGAGATCGACCGTCTCGAGACCTCCGAGATCACCACCGAGAGCTACATGGAGTACGACGAGCGCTACCGCCGCCTGGTGCTGCCCGCGCTGGGCCTACTGCTGTTCGAGACCTTGCTGCTCGGCACCCGTTTCCGCAAGCTGCCATGAGTCGCCAGAGGCCAACGTCTCTATCGCGCCCGCCGAGGCTGGCGGCGTCGGTGACCCTCGGCCTGGCGCTCGGCGGCTGCGACCAGGTTCGCATCGGCAGCCCCGACTCGCTCTGGCTTCTCTGGCTGGTGCCGGCGCTGGCGGTCTTCTTCGTCTACTCGTTCGGCGCTCGCACCCGGCTGCTGCGCCGCTTCGCGTCGCCGGCCATGCTGGCCCGGCTCACCGCCGGCGTAAGCCGGCCGCGACAGCTGTTCAAGGCGGCGCTGGTCGCGCTGGCGGCGCTGGCCGCCGTTCTGGCGCTGGCCGAGCTGAAGTACGGTTTCACCTGGGAAGAGGTCCAGCGCCGGGGCGTCGACATCGTCGTCGCCCTCGACGTCTCCGACAGCATGCTGGTCGAGGATGCCGAGAGCGGCGGCAAGCTGAGCCGGCTGGAGCGGGCCAAGCGCGAGATCGCCGACCTGCTGCGCATCGTCGGCGGCGACCGCATCGGGCTGGTGGCCTTCGCCGGCACTGCCTTTCTGGAGTGCCCGCTGACCCTCGACTACGGCGCCGCGCATCTGTTTCTGTCGTCCATCGACACCGACCTGATCCCGGTCAAGGGCACCGCGCTCGGGGCGGCGCTGCGCACCTCGCTCGAGGCGTTCGAGGGCGGCAGCCACGCATCGCGCGCCATCATCCTGATCACCGACGGAGAGGACCACGGCGGCGACGCCCTGGCCGCCGCCGAAGAGGTCAAGCTGGCCGGGGTGCGCATCTTCGCGATCGGCATCGGCCGCGACGAGGGGGCGCCGATCCCCGCCCCCGGCGGCGGCTTCCGCCGTGACCGCCGCGGCGAGATGGTGCTCAGCCGGCTCGACGAGTCGACGCTGCAGCGTATCGCCCTGGCGACCGGCGGGCGCTACGTGCGCTCGGTGACCGGCGACGTCGATCTCGAGCAGATCTACTCGCAGGGCATCAAGGCGGTGCTCGAGGACCAGGAGCTCGAGTCGCAACGGCGCCAGCGCTGGGAGGACCGCTTCCAGTGGTTGCTGGCCCTGGCGCTGATCGCCCTGATGGCCGAGCCCCTGATCGCCGAGCGCCGGCGGCCGTCGCGTTCGGGCGGCGAGCTGGCGGTGCTGCTGGTCCTCGGTCTGTCCTTCGCCGCCGGCCCGAGCGTCGCCCAGCAGGCCGTTCCACCGGCCACCGCCGCGCCGACGGACCCGTCGCCGGCCGCTCTGCCGACAGCCGACCGGCCGCCCCCGCAGCGGTTCGACGACCCCTGGGATGCCTATGAGGCCGGCGCCTACGACCAGGCGGTGCAGGGGTTCATCGACCGCCAGGTGGAACGGCCGGACGAGCCGGCCCTCGCCCTCAACCTGGGTAGCGCCTACTTCGGGATGCGTGACTACGAGCGGGCGGACCGGGCGTTTGGCCAGGCGGCGCTGGCCGCCGACCCGGCGCTGCGCCAGCAGGCGATCTACAACCTGGGCAACTCGGCCTACCGTCAGGGTCGGCTGGAGGAGGCGGTGGCGCTCTACCAGTCGGCCCTCGAGCTCGACCCCGACGACGAAGACGCCAAGTTCAACCTCGAGTTCGTGCGCGACGAGATCCGGCGGCGGATCGAGGAAGCCCAGAAGCGCCAGCAAGAGCAGGAGCAGCAGCAAGAACAACAGAGCGGCGAGCAGGAACAGCAGCAACAGCAGGACCAGGGCTCGCCCGACTCGCAGGAGGGAGACGGCCGGCAGCAGCAGCCAGCGGGCGAGCCAGAGCAGCCCACCGACAGCGACGGCGACGGTCTGCCCGACCAGGTCGAGCGCCAGGGCGCCAACCCGACCGATCCCCAGAACCCGGACAGCGATGCCGACGGCCTGCCGGACGGCGCCGAGGACCGCAACGCGAGCGGCGGTGTCGACCCCGGCGAGACCGACCCCAACAAGGCCGACAGCGACGGCGACGGCGTTCCGGACGCCCAGGAGGCCAGCGCCGCCGAGGCGGCCGCGGAGCAGCAAGCCGCCGAGAGCGACGACCGCCTGAGCCCCGAGGAAGCGGCCCGCTACCTGCAGTCCCTGGAGGAGGGCCGGCCGGAGCGCAAAGCGCCCGCCTCCGGCCGCCGGCGACGCCCGGCAAAGGACTGGTGATCGGATGAGTCGCGACGCCAGAGCTGTCGTCCGGCCCGCCGTGGCGCTCGTCCTGCTGACGCTGCTCGCCGCCGGCGGCGCCCGGGCGGCGTCCCTCGAAGCCGAGATCGATCGCAACGAGGCCACTCTCGAGGACCGTCTGGTCCTGACCCTGACCGTGACCGGATCGGGGAGCGCCGAGCCGACCCTGCCCGAGCTGGCCGCCTTCGAGATCCTGCCCGCCGGCCAGTCCAAACAGTGGAACCTCATCAACGGCCGGGCTTCGACCAGCGTCAGCTACCGCTACGTCCTGCTGCCGCTCGAGACGGGCGAGTTCGTCATCGGTCCGGCGGTGGTCGAGATCGACGGCGAGCGGCTCGCCAGTCAGCCGTTCTCGGTGCGCATCCGGGCCGCCGGCGCCGCTTCCGGCCAGCAGCGTGACCTGTTCCTCACCACCCAGCTCTCGACCACGACGCCCTATGTCGGCGAGCAGGTGCTCTTCACCTGGCGTCTCTACCGCCGGGCGCGCATCGCCGACGCCCGTCTCGACCCGTTCGAGTTCGACGGCTTTCTGGTCGAAGACCTCGGCGAGGTGCGTGAGTTCGAGACCCGGGTCAACGGCCGCACCTTCATGGTCAGCGAGATCCGCAAGGCGCTGTTTCCACAGGAGCGTGGAGCGCTGGTCATCCCCGCCACCCGCCTCACCTGCGAGGTGGCGCAACGCAACCGCCGCCGCTCGAACAGCGTCTTCGACGACATGTTCGGTCGCGCCACCGAGACCAAGGTCCTGCGTGGCGATCCTCTCCAGGTCGAGGTCAAGGCGCTGCCCGACTCGCCGCCGGGCTTCAGCGGCCTGGTGGGCAGTTTCGAGCTCGAGAGCAGAGTCAGCCAGACCGAGATGCAGGTCGGCGAGTCGGTGACCCTGACCCTCGAGGTTTCCGGCCGCGGCAACGTGCAGATGATCCCCGAGCCGCCGCTGCCCGAGCTGGCCGCGGTCAAGGTGTACGACGACAAGCCGGGCTCGAGCATCAAGCGCCAGCCGTCCGGGCTGAGCGGCAGCCGCACGTTCCGCAAGGCGCTGGTGCCGCAGGCGGCCGGCAGGCTCACCCTGCCACCGGTGCGGCTGGTCTACTTCGACCCCGCCGCCGACGCCTACCGCACCGCCGCCACCGCCGAGATTGCGCTCCAGGTCCTGCCCGCCGAAGGCGCCGAGGAGCTGCGGCTGACCGAGACCGTGGCGCCCAGCACCGGCAAAGTGGCGGTGCGCATCCTGGCCGAGGACATCCTGCCCGTCTACGCGGGCATCGACGGTATCGGCGGTCCCGCGCGGCCGACCCCGGCTCAGCTGGCGGCCATGCTGCTGCTGCCCTTGCTGCTCTATCTGGCCGCCCTCGCCGCCGCCCGCCGACGGCATCGCTACCGCCAGGACAGCGGCCTCGAGCGCCGCCGCCGGGCGCTGGCGCGGGCCCGCCGTCAGCTGCGACGGATCGGCAGCGGCGGCGGCAACACGACCGAGGAGCTGTCGCGATGCGTGCGCCAGTTCGTGGGCGACAAGCTGGGGCTCGAGGGCGCCGCGCTGACCGCCGCCGACGCCCGTCATCATCTCACCGCGAGCGGTCTGCAGCAGGATCGGGTGGACGAGGTCGGCGGCCTTCTCGACCGGCTGGAGGCCGCCCACTACGGCTCCGCCGGCATCAGCGAGAACCTGCCGGAGCAGATCGCTGACCTCCTGCGCCGATTGGATCGCCAGCTGTGACCGCCAGCCTGACTCTCTGGTTGTCCCTGGTCGCCGCGGCGGCGCCGGCGCCGGGGGCGCCGCCCGCCGAGCCGGCCGCCGCCGAGGCGCTGCCGGCCGAGACCTGGGTGCGGGCCAAGACGGCCTACGACGATAGCGACTACCGGCGGGCCATCGAGCTCTACCGCGCCCTGCTCGAACAGGGGCACGACGGCGGCCACCTGCACTACAACCTGGGCAACGCCTATCTGCGCAACGGCGAGCTCGGCCGGGCGATCGCCTCGTACCTGAGTGCCCGGGCCAGGATGCCGCGCGACGGCGACCTGCGGGCCAATCTGGAGTTCGCTCGCCAGAGCGCCCGGGACGCCATCGCGCCACCGGAGCCACCCCCCCTGCTGGCGACCTTGTTCTTCTGGCATTTCGCGCTCAGCCGCGCCGAGCTCGCGTGGCTGGTGGCGATTCTCAACCTGCTGCTCTGGAGCGGCATGGGGCTGCGGCTCTGGCGGCCCGAGCTGCCGGGCGCTCGCGGCGCCCTGGCGCTGCTCCTGGTGCTGCTGCTGGGAACCGGTGGCTCGCTGGCCGTGCGCTATCTACGGCCCGCCCGAACCGTCGTGGTGGTACCGCAGGAGATCCCGGCCTTCACCGCGCCGGACGCCGAGTCGGTCATCCGATTCAAGCTGCACGCCGGCAGCGAGCTGCAGCTTCGCGGCCGCCGTGACGGCTGGCTGCGCATCGCGCTGCCCAGCGGTGAGCAGGGCTGGATCGAGAGCGCTTGGGCGGCAGTCGTCGAAACCTGACGGGCCGGGCTGCGATATCCTCAGCCCAGCGGGGGTCCACCTACCGGGTGCCTCGGCAGACCTCATGCAGCCCTTTCTCGACAGGCTGATCGCGCTGGTCGGAGACGACCCCCGCATGCAGGCGGCGGCGCTGGTGCTGGCCTCGCTGGTCCTGGCCACGGCGGCCGATCTCGTCTTCAGCCGCCTTCTCGCGGTCTGGGCGAAACGGTCGAAGACGGACGTCGACGACCGTTTCATCGCCCTGATCCACCGGCCGATCTTCCTCAGCGTGCTCTTCTTCGGGTTGTGGCTCGCCACCGCTCGCCTCGGGCTCGCGCCGAGGCTCGAGCTGCTGGTCCTCCGTCTGCTCAAGTCGCTGGCGTTGCTGATCTGGCTGGTCTTCCTGATGCGAGCCGCCTCGCTGGTCGTCGGAGTGATGGACCGCCTGCAGGGGCGCTCGCGCCTGATCGACCCGCGCACCATCTCACTGGCCGCCAATCTGGCCAAGATCCTCGTGGTGGGCGGCGGCATCTACTTCTTCTTCCTCGTCTGGGGCATCGACGTGGGTGCGCTGCTGGTCACCGGCGGCGTCGTCGGGGTGGCGATCGGCTTCGCCGCCAAGGACACCCTGGCGAATCTGTTTGGCGGCATCTTCATCCTGGCAGACTCCCCCTACCAGGTCGGCGACTTCATCGTTCTGGGGAGCGGCGAACGGGGTGAAGTGACCCAGATCGGATTGCGCAGCTCGCGGATCCTGACCCGCGACGACGTCGAGGTGACGGTGCCCAACGCGCTCATCGCCAACGACACCATCGTCAACGAGAGCGGCGGACCGTGGGTCAAGCAGCGCGTGCGCATCAAGGTGGGCGTCGCCTACGGCAGCGACGTCGATCAGGTGTGCGCGGTGCTGCAGGGCATCGCCGAGTCGCATCCCGAAGTCGAGCGCGAGCCCGAGCCGCGGGTGCGCTTCCGCGCCTTCGGCGACTCCGGCCTCGACTTCGAGCTCCTCGTCTGGATCCGCGAGCCGGTCCTGCGTGGCAAGGTCTTGCATGCCCTCAACATCGACGTCTACAAGCGCTTCGCCGAAGAAGGCATCGAGATCCCCTACCCCAAGCGCGATGTCTATCTGCACCGGGTCGAGGCCGATTGACCCCTCGGGGGTGTGATCCATGGGAGTCGTCACCGACGAGACCGGCTCCTTCTGGTATCTGGAGGGCTTTATCGACTCCCGGCGGCAGAGCTGGCGCACGATCATCGACGCCCTGCCGCTGATCGTCGGCCGGGATACGGAAGCCGGCCTGCACCTCTACTCCAGCGGCGTCTCGCACCGCCACGCCGAGCTGTTCCGCAGCACGGGGCGGCTGTGGATCCGCGATCTCGGCAGCACCAACGGTACCCGGGTCAATCACGAGCCGATCAGCGAGCCGACGCCGCTCAGTGACGGCGATGTGCTGCACTTCGCCGATCTCGAGTTCCGCCTGGCGGTCTACCGGCCGCCGCGAACCGAGCGCAAGCCGTGGACCAAGGTCCTGACGCCGGACGAGCTGTCGGTCTATCTGCGCCAGCACGACGCCGCGTTCGGATCCCTGATGGAGAAGCGAGCGGTCTACCCCCTCTTTCAGCCGGTGGTCTCCCTGGTCGACCGCTCGATCGCCGGCTTCGAGCTGCTCTCCCGCGGCACCTTGAAGAGCGTCGAGGCCTCGCCAACGGAGCTCTTCTCGATCGCCGAGCGTCTCGGCCGCGAGCTCGAGCTGAGTGAGATCTTCCGTACCGTCGGTCTTCGTCACGCCGAGCGCATCACCGGGGAGCGGCTGATATTCGTCAACACCCATCCGGCGTAGATCGGCGCCGCCAGCGACCTCCTGAAATCGCTGGCCGAGACCCGTCGCCGGCATGCCTCGATCCGTATCGTGCTCGAGATCCACGAGGCCGCGGTCACCGATTCCACCGCCCTGAGCCGCCTGCGGCGCAGGCTGCGCGAGATGGAGATCCGGATCGCCTTCGACGACTTCGGCACCGGCCAGTCACGCCTGCTCGAGCTCGCCGACGAGCAGCCCGATTACGTCACGTTCGCCATGGCGTTCGTCCGCGACCTCCACCTGGCGCCGGCCCGCCGGCGCGACACCCTGCTGTCGCTGGTCCAGATGACGCGCCAGTCCGGCATCGTGCCGATCGCCGAGGGCATCGAGACCGCGGAGGAGGAGCGGGCGTGTCGCGAGGTCGGCTTCGATCTGGCGCAGGGTTTCTACCTCGGCCTGCCGACGCCGCTGGACCAGCTCCATCGACTGGACTGAGG